>DQVY01000076.1 GCA_015661535.1 Sulfurovum sp.
GAAACGCACCCTACAATTTATCAACAACCTGAATACCAAGTATATCAAGCCCTTGCTTAATGGTTTTGGCTGTAAGATCAGCCAATTGTAAACGGCTCATTTTTGTCTGCTCATCTACCCCCTCTTTTAACATAGGGTTTTGTTCATAAAAACGCATAAAGAGTGTCACAAGATCATATAAATAATTGGTAATTTGATTGGGGCTGGCATCTATGGCTGCACGTTCCAATATATCTTCAAAACGTAGCAGCATCGTAGCGAGTCTGTGTTCTAAAGCATCCCCAATAATGATCTCACCACTCACATTGGCATCAAACTTTCTGAAAATACTCTGAATTCTGGCATAGCCATACTGCATATAGAGTGAAGTATTCCCTTCAAAAGACAACATTTTATCCCAGTTAAAGATGTAATTTGACTCACGGTTAATAGAAAGGTCTGCATATTTCACTGCACCGATCCCAATAATTTTAGCCAGTGTCTCTATCTGCTCTGGACTATAGTCCTCTTTGTTGTTAATGGTCTCTCTCGCCTTGATAACGGCTTCGTCTAAAAGATCTATCAGTTTGACGGTACCCCCGTCACGTGTCTTAAAGGGTTTGCCACTTTTATCCATCATCGTACCAAAACCAATGTGTTCCAATTTCACATCTTCAGGTACAAACCCTGCTTCTTTTGCCACACGGAACACTTGTTTAAAGTGCCCTGCCTGTCTGGCATCTACCACATAAGAGATACGTTTTGCACCCAAAACCTGTGCCCGGTAACGCAAAGCTGCCAAGTCTGTAGTGGCATACAGGTACCCGCCGTCTCCTTTTTGCACGATCACAGGGATTTCATCTCCTTCTAAAAAGACACATTGTGCACCATTGCTCTCTTGAAGTGTTCCTTTTTCTGCCAAACTTTCAATGACTTTAGGGAGTTCTTCATTATAAAAACTCTCCGCACGTACATCTTCACGTGTCAGATTTACCCCAAGTTTTTCATACACTTCTTCACAATGTCCCAAAGAGATATCGATGAATTTTTGCCACAAGGTCAAGCAGTGCGCATCACCAGACTGGATCTTTACGACATACTCTCTTGCTTTATCAGCAAAGTCTGCATTGGCATCAAACTCACCTTTGGCATCTTTATAAAACTGCTCAAGATCTTTCAGGCTCACAGAACCATCTTCATCTTTCATCTCCAAATAGGCGATCAGCATACCAAACTGTGTACCCCAGTCTCCAATATGGTTTTGACGTATCACCTCATCCCCTAAAAAAGTCAGAAGGTTTGCCAGGGTATCACCAATAATAGTGGAACGTAAATGCCCTACATGCATCTGCTTAGCCATATTTGGACCTGAGTAATCTACCACTACTTTGATCGGGTTTTCTCTTGTAGAGACACCTAATCTCTTATCAGATAATGCTGTGTGACACTGTGTGGCTATCCATAAGGGGTTTAACCATAAGTTTATAAATCCTGGACCGGCAATCTCAGCTTTTGCAAGTATGCCCGTCAGGTCTAAATGATCAATAATATTTTGTGCGATCTCTCTAGGGTTTTTACCCAATTTTTTAGACAATGCCATCGCACCGTTAAACTGATAATCTCCAAATTCTGGTTTTGTAGCTTCAGAAACAGACAGTGGTGCATGCTCTATCCCTGC
This sequence comes from Sulfurovum sp., assembly GCA_015661535.1. Classification (GTDB taxonomy): domain Bacteria; phylum Campylobacterota; class Campylobacteria; order Campylobacterales; family Sulfurovaceae; genus Sulfurovum. The sequence continues at coordinate 1,658 of DQVY01000076.1, forward strand.
TTTCAGAAAAGCGTCTTGTATAACGTTATTTAAGTGTGATTTTAATTTCATAGGTTTTCCGTACGGATAATGTAGGTGTCATGAAGCCTAGGCCCCATAACGAAATAGTGAAGGAGATTAAGCGTTTTCGCTTTTTGTCTCTTCTGTTTTTGAAGCTTCCACTTTTGGCTCTTCAGTTTTTGCAATCTCTTTAGGCTCTTCTTCGTCCTCTTTGATTGCTTTCTTAAAGTCTTTAATACCTTTACCCATACCTTTTGCAAGATCTGGAATCTTTTTTGCTCCAAAAAGAAGCACAACGATCGCTAACACGATCAATAGTTCTGGCATACTTGGCATACCCATGTCAATCCTTTAATTTCGCTACTATGAGCATTAATTTGAATAATTATACTCGAATTTATTTAATATTAGTTATTGGCTAACCATTGTGTGACAAATTTCTCTTCATCTTCCCTACTTTGTTTCAATCTGGCTGCCTTGGCGACGATCACAAATTGTTTGGCAGCAAGCGCTACAGTATCATTAATAATGGTAAAATCATACTCCCCCACTGCTTTTATTTCTTCTTTGGCATTCTGAATACGGTTCATAATAACAGCTTCATCATCGGTACAACGAGCACGAAGCCTCTGTTCAAGTGCCTTTAGCGTAGGTGGCGTAATAAAAGCTGAAGTGGTAATATCATTCATTTTTGCCCGTACCAGTCTGTGCCCCTGTACATCAATGTCAAAAATAACCAATTTCCCTGCTTCCAGTGCTTCTCTTACGGGTTTAAGAGACGTACCGTAATAATTTCCATGCACCTCTGCATACTCTAAGAAATTTCCCGTTTTGATGTCTTCTTCAAAATCCTCTTTGCTCACAAAAAAGTAGTCTCGTCCATTCTCTTCACCTATTCTAGGCTGGCGTGTTGTTGTAGAGATAGAGAAATAATATTTCCCTATCTCTTCTGAAGCCGCAGATATGATTGTGCTTTTACCTGCTCCGCTTGGTCCTGAAAGCACCAAAATTGCACCTTTTTGCATTACTCATTGTCCTCTAATTTTATATTCAGTGCCACTGTTTTCCTTTTTAAAAACTTTTTCATTCCTTTAGGGCCCAAATCTGCAAGTGCATTGTTGATCGCTTCTTCAAGTTGATAAAGTTCTTTTTTACTACACTCTAACATGGCTTGTTTTTTCTTCTTTTCTTTTTTATATTTCACTTTATTTTTTTTACATTTGAGCGCTTTTTCTTTGGTTTTCGCACTCAAGGCTTCAATGATCTCATCCTCATCCAAGATCTCTAACCCATCCGAGATCAACTGCTCTTTTATCACTTCTACCTTGCGCAAATGTACTTCATCTTCACTCATATGTTCCACTTCTGCGATCTCTTCATCATCCATTTCCAGCAATGCTTTGATTTTTTCAATCTCAGTACCGTCAAGTACTTCCAGAGGAGGATCTTCTAGTGCCTCAAATGATTCAGGATCTTCTTCAAGATCTTCTATATTAAATGTCTCAGACAATTGTGGCATTTGTATCTCTTCTTCAAGCGCCTTTTGAAGCATTTCTTCAACTGTCTCTTTTTCAACTATCTCTTCTTCTAGTGTCAATTCCTCAGCTGTCACTTCTTGCTTGCTTTCTGATGCCAAGGGGAAAATAAAATGTTTTTCCTCTTCCGTATCCAAAACTTGATCCTGCTCCACACTTTCGATCACTTGCATGATCTGAGACGGTAAAAATGGTTTCTGGATCGTCACATCAAACCCCGGAACATCCTCTTTTACATACGAGATAAGTACTTTTTTACTTCGTTTTGCCTCAGCAAGAAGTGTATCAACAGCATCAACATAAGAGCCGTCATCTACAAAAAGAATATCATGATCAAAGGCTTTGATCTCTTCTACTCTTCTCACTTCATCCAGCAATAGATCTCTATCCCTTGTACATAAAGCAAGTAATCGAGAAACAACAGGATTGGCGTTAATGAGTAAAATTTTCATAAGCAAGCTCTCCCTAAATAGTATTTCTCATTGTAATATAATTTTGGTTAGGGCTTGGTGTGCATTTTATGGTATAATCTGCGACTAAAATATAAATTATGTAAAAAGAGTCATTCTATGAAAAAAATCCTTTTGATCCTTTCCCTCTCTGCTTCTCTCATCGCAGGTCAAGCAAAAAATGTTGATTTCAACATCAGCACTCCTACCGAATATACTACAGAAGAACCAAAACTCACAAAAGAAGAGTTACAGACAAGAGTACTCTATACAAACCTTGTTGGTGCTGCTGTAGTAACTGCCTGGGGTGTAGCCTTTTGGGATTACTTTACCGTAAATCCTCGGATGAATAATGAAGGTTGGTTTGGTGCAGACACAAAATATGCAGGAGCAGACAAACTAGGTCATTTATACTCAACCTATCTGTGGTCTTTGGGCTTTGCCTCTCTTTATGAGTACTGGGGTATGGAAGAAGAAGAATCTATGATCTATGGTCCTCTCACTTCCTGGGTATTTCAAGGTATCATGGAGCTAGGAGACTCATTTAGTACTACACAAGGATTCTCCTACGAAGACATGGTGATGAATACTATAGGTGCAGGCTTCTACTACTTAAGAGAAAAATACCCTTCTGTAAAAAATAAACTGGACTTACGTTTAGAGTATGTACCGGACTTCCAATCAAATGCAGATATCTTTACACAGTACAATTCCATGAAGTACCTTTTTGCGCTTAAATTCTCTGGTTTTGAAAGTATGCAGTCAAACTTTTTACGTTATGGGGAACTCCACTTAGGCTACTACACAAGAGGGTATCAAGAGTCTGCAGCATATAGCCAAAAAGAACGCGTTGTCTATGTGGGTATCGGTATCAATGTCTCTGAAGTACTTGCCTCCATGGGATGGCTCAAAACCTCTAAAGTATTTAACTACTACCAATTACCATACACCTATGTACCTGTCGGATATGATTTTGACAGCAAAAGCAGTGTAGCACCTTATTCAAGACCTTTCAGAGGGTACAAAAACTAAGTATTCTCATTATAAGGGTTACACACTTGTAACCCTCACTCTACTATCTACACACATCTTCCATTCATCAAAGAAATTTAAACTAGCATTGACATAATATGATCTATCAAAACCAATATTTAGGATAATGTCTCTTGGGGTTCTTTGAAAGATTATTGATAATAAGTGCAATCACCAAAGGGGCAATACATGAAAAAGAACAGTGACTGTAGAGCAGAGCTGACTGTTAGTATTACGAACAAAGAAGAGATTTTTACTGTATTGAAGAAATGGTTGTCACAGGTTAGAGTGATTAAAGCAGATGGACTGCAAGAAGAGTTTGAAAAAATGATAAAAGGGTATTTAAATTATCCCCTTGTTTTAGCTATGTATTCTCTAAATTCATTATTGTTTTTAAATTTTGTACCTTTTTTTCTGTTATAGTCTTTTCTTACTCCATCAAGATCTTGGAACTTTGTACCTTCTTGCTTGTTATACCCACTTACTTTTGCTGAGTCTTGTAGCTCTTGCATTGTTCTATATTTTGTGCCGTATTTCTTGTTGTAAGCTCTTACCATATGCTTCTCCATTGTGCTGTTAGCCTTGTTTGGATCAGCCATCATTGCTGAAAGTTTTCCATAAGCAGCTCTGTTCTCAGCTTTATTTTTTTCACTAATGGCAGTTCCCAAAGCACCCACACCAAGAACTGCGGGGTTCATCAACATTTGTGCCCCTATAACCTGACTTTGTGCTAATCCACTTCTTGAAGCTGAGCTTGAGAGCATAGAGTTTGGATTAAAAGATGAACTGTTTACTCCTGTACTTGCTGTTGCACTATTGGCTAAACTGTTTGCAAGTGCAAACTCCTGGTTTGAACATCCAGAAAATAGTGCTATTGCTAGAGGAAAGATCATTATTGTTATATTTTTTCTATTTGTAATTTTCATTTTTATATTCCTTATTTTTATTGTGTCTTTTGTTCATATGTCTATTAGAAAGAGGTGCTTGCCCCTTCATATTATTGTATACTTAGTATGCCTCCCACATATTGGGTAATAGCCTGTGTTTCTCCGTGTTCGTGCGCAGTTCCGTAACTCACCAACCATTGGTACTCTACGCCCTTCTTCATTCTTACAGTAGAACGATATGTTATATCTGGGCGCTCACAACGGTAACTTACATAGGCATCGCTATTGCTACTATACGATTCAACACACACCATTGAATAACGCCCCTTTGCATTACTAGTGAACGGATAACCATCTCCTCTAAGTGTTGTGTCATCGCCGTCACTATAAATGATCTCCGAGTATCCACTATAATTCTTCGTCCAGTTGATCTTAAATCCATCTGCTGTTTTAGTAAGTGTAAACGTATCTGCTTCTGATGAACTGTTCCCCCCAGCAGGTGAACTACCGCCTGTAGATGAACCTAGTCCATTACCAAGCTTGCTGTCTTTAATATTATCTTCAATACCACACCCTGTCATAAGTAGTGTTGCTGCTGCCATTGCTATTGTTGTTTTTAAAATTGTTTTCATAGTTTTTCCTTTATTGTTTTACTAAGCCTTTCGACCACCTCTGCCAAAATTATACATATCATAAAGAAAAAAAAGTTCCCTATGATTCATACACACTTCAATTTTATCTCTCTTTCCAGGACGCTATTTTTATCATTCACCCTAATCATAATAGTCATCATCACTGTTTCCACCTGAGGACAACACAACAAAGACAACCATCAATAAACCTGCGATCATCAAGATTACTATGGAGCCCAGTGCCACATAAAATGAACTGTGATGTTCTATCCACCAGAAGAGTCCTATAATTGCAGTCACACCTAAAATGATAGACATAAGCTGATTCATAGGATCTTCTGTAAACAAGAAAAACCCTGCTATGAGCAATGCATAAGGTATCATTGCCAGAGAGATTGTAGCCAACCCAATAGGGGTATAATAATAATTTTCTTCGCTATATCTGTTAATCGTTTTACTCACCCACACTAACAATACCAACAATGCCAATATGAGTGCCATATATGTTACTTCCATTTTTTTCTCCTTATTTCTTTGCTAAGTCTTTCGACAACCTATGATAAATAATATCAAATAAAAAGAAAAAAAAGTTCCCTATATCGAAAGAATCTCTTCATTTACATAGATCTCTATATGCTCAAAGATCTCCTCTTTGCTCAAAGACCACTCTTTTATGAGCACTCCTGAGAGGTATGTAAGTAAGCCCTCGTATTTTTGAATGATCTCCATACTCTCTTCAAAAAACTTTTGTGATTTCTCTTCAAGCAGTTCTATTCTCTTCTCTTTGGCTCCTAGTGCTTCATAGTTGAGTTTTGCTCTGCCGTACACATTGTTCTGGTTGATCATATGTTCCAGAAGGTAAGTAGCCTTTTCAATGTCATCACTACTTCCTGTAGTTATCCCAGATTTTCCATACACGTTCTCTTATGCTGCCAAACCACCGTAGAGTTGTCTTAGTTCCCACTCCATATCATCTATGTTTCGAAGTAACCTATCATCACTCTGCTCTTTCATAGCAAAACCAAGAGCACCTAGTTGTGAGACAGCTTCTGAAGATATTTTCAAAATGCGTGTAGCCTCTTTTATCTGTTCTAGGTCACCCCCTTGAAGCACTGCTCTGTGGTACTCCACCAAGAAATGTCCTATTTCGTGTACGGCAATGGTTTTACGCACCTTCTCTTGCCCCTGACTCACTGCCCTGTTACTCTGCCCTATCACTGTTCTCTCATAGGCCTGTAAAAGTATCTCTGTGGTCACAAGTGTTTCTTCTCTAAGTGACATCAGCCCTGCTTCTTGTACTACAGACTCTATGGTCGCAGGTGTTAAGCCAGCCATATTTTTAGCAAGAAAATCGATATCTATCTCTTCGCTTTTCTTCTCTATGGGTTCAAGGTAATGCGAAAGAATATATTTTCTCTCTTCAAAATTTGGGTCTCTAAAATGAATCTTCTTTTTAAAACGTCTAAGCATTGCTTCATCCATCTCTAGTGAGTTCTCAGAAAAGTTTGAAGCCATAATGACAATAACATTATGGCTATCACGTTTCTGCACACCATCAAGATGTGCCAGAAGTTCATTTCTTGTGTCATCTTCCCAGTTGTGTTCAGAATTTCTTCCCCTTTTACGCAAAAGACTCTGTGCTTCATCTATGAAGAGTATGCAGGCATTATGTTCTGACTCCTCTGCCAGTACATAGGCTTGAGAGAAAATGTCTCTTATTTTTTTAGCTCCAGTACCGACATAGACTTCATCTAAAGATCCTGTTGTACTGACAATGGGCATATCAAGCTCTTTGGCAAGGTATTGTGCAAACTTTGACTTACCCGTACCTGCTCTTCCTGAAAACAGGATGTTAAAGGTTTCATCTATGCCATACTTGGCATACTGCTCCTGCTTGGTAATGATGTGCAACAACTGTCTTGCTTCTGTTTTGATATCCTCATAGCCTATGAGAGAAGAGAGATCTCCTGCTATCTCTTCTGGATTAAGTGCATTATAGGCTTTGTTAAAAAAGGAGAAGCCTGAACTCATCATAAAGAAGTAAAGTAACCCTCCCATAAATAAGAGCGAGTAAAACCGGGCAGAACTTAACATATCTACAAGAAGAAGTTGTGGTACTTCTTTTTTCTCTATCCATTGGTATGTGATGTTTCTGTCGAGTAGTCTTGACTCAAATGTAAAGGTCATACTCATAGCAGGCAGCTCTTTTACAAGCATTGTTCTGTTGCCATCTATTGCCAGTATATTTATTTTATTTTCATCTTCTTTTACAAAGTAAACCTTACTCTGTTTACCCAGAGTTTGTAGTAGTTGTGTGGTACTCATACTCTCAATGCTCTTATTGTCTTCTGCGGAGTTTATAGCAGAAGTGAGCTGTTTGTACTCCAGGACTGAAGGGTTTTGCTTATGCTCTGTTATGGCTTTATAGTACGGTATAACATCCACTCCTATAAAAAGCATAAGAATCAGTGCTTTCCACTCTTTTTTAATGTATTTTTCTATGGTTTTACTAAGTTTGTTAAGTAGTTCTTTCATGTTATTCCTTCTAAGTTTTATCTAGAATAACATTCTATAGGGAAAAAATTTTTCTCTATAAAAAACCTTATCGTTATTATTGGAGCATAAAGTCGTAAAGACTCGGACCCTTTATACCTTTTTCTATGTAACCCTGCCAAAGTACCCATATTTCTTCAGAGAGTTCTGTGTAGATCGGGTGGTTTTTAGCGGGAATACAAAGTGCAGAAAAGTACGCCACAAAGATGTCATAGACAATGTGTTTTATCTCTTTTTTACTGCTCTGTTCATTAAGTCGTGCAAGTATGGCACGGACTTCTTGTGCATACTCGTTTGGGTTCGAACCAAAGTTAATGTCAGCAAGGTCATACGCATAAAGTAAAACTTCCAACTCAGTAAAAAGTACCCTTCGCTTACCTTGCTGTGCTTCACGTGTGTCATTTTTCATACTGGCTCCTTTTGAACTCCGTGAGTGTTTACTCAAAATCATAAGTAGCGTAAAAATTGTAACGACGCTCTTCTACCGTACTGTGTATGGTGTAGTTGTAGATAGTTGAGTAATTGTTCGTTTTACATTCATTTTGAAGGAATATTCGTGCTTTTTCTTCAAACTCAAGTAATGCTTCCTGACCATCTTTAAAAGCCATTTTTTTCTTCCCCTTGTCATCTTTTTTGTAGTAAATACTTGAAATGGTCAAAGCAATGGTTGACGAGCCTTTAAGTGTTTTGAAGTTCGTTGCTGGCGAGGTGAAGATCTTGCACTCTGCTTGAGCAGTTAGTGAAGTAAATACAAGTGCGAGTGTTATGTGTGTTAAGTGTTTCATAGGTTTTCCTTTGTTTGTTGTAAGAAAAGTATAACAGAAGTTAACGAAAAATAATTTCTCTAATAATGAATTCCCTATCATCCAGCCTTCACGGGTCGCTTTGCTCCACCGCTACGGTTCCGTCACTAAAAATGTGAAACTATTCACATTTTCTTAACGTTCCTCATCTCCGCAGGCAGAGCCTAC
>DQVY01000222.1 GCA_015661535.1 Sulfurovum sp.
CTCATAACCGTTCTCAGTAACTTGTTTGACTGCTTCTATTCTAAATTCTTCTGTGTATGTTCTTCTTGCCATTTTTCATCCTGTAATTCTATGTAATGATTTTACTCATTTTTATTATTGAATTACTGAATTAGTTTTTGTCTAGTTTTTTGGGGTCATTCCAAATAAGACCGAGAAAACCAATAATTTTCCCTTGCGGCAATTTATCGGCTATGTTCGACCTTAATTTTAGACTATTTGGTTAAAATCGCGTTATTAAAGACTAAAGGATCACCATGAAAGTCATAGTAGAAAAATTGGACGACATCAACCTCATCATTTCTGGTACTATCGATAACAAAATGATAGAAGAGAAATTTGATACACTTAAAGAGAAAACTAAAAAAGAGTCAGCAGAAAAAGACACAGCTGAAGAAATAAATGATGAAACACTCCAGCAAAATGCTGAAAGTGAAGTTCTGACAGATTTTATAGAAGCTGGACTCAAAGAAGTCAATATAGATGTAGAAAAGATCTTGGGGCAGCCAGGTTTTAGAAAATATGAAAAAAGAGACAACGGTCTTTACCTTGAGATAGCCATTGCCACCAACCCACACATAGATACTGACATTGACTACAGCGACATAGTACCCACATTTACACAACCCGATGCCGACCCAAAGGATGTAGAAGCCAAACTCTTGGAAATGACTACACAGCACGGTACTTTTGAAGCCATTGAAAAACCAAAAGCCGCTGAAAATGGTGATGTAGCGGTCATAGACTTTGAAGGATTTGTTGATGGTGTACCTTTTGAAGGTGGCTCTGCTGAAAAGTTTAATCTTAAAATAGGCTCTAACGATTTCATCCCAGGGTTTGAAGAGCAAATGATCGGCATGGAATATGGTGAAGAGAGAACTATCACTGTTACTTTTCCTAAAGACTATCAGTCAACCGATCTCGCAGGAAAAGTGAGTGAATTTAAAGTAAAACTACGTGAAATACAAGAACAAAAACCTGCAGTCGCGGATGATGCTTTTGCGCAAAAAGTGCTCAATGACAAAAAAGCGACACTCGACACACTAAAAGGTAAACTTGCAGACCAGATACAATCACAAGCACTATCCAAATTTTATGCTGATACCTTAAAACCTTTACTTGTTAAAGGACTTCTTGAGACTTTTGAGTTTACCCTTCCAGCCAATATCGTTGAACAAGAAATTGATGCAAAAGTCACAGAAAGAATGCAACAAATGAGTGAAGAAGAGCGAATCGCTTTTACAAAAGATAAAAAGAAATTTCCTGCCTTAAGAGAAGCCTTAAGAGCAGAGGCAGAAGCCACCATCAAAAAGGCATTGATCGTAGATGCTTTGGCTAAAAAAGAAGGTCTTGAAGTAGATGACCATGAGATACAGTCTGCCCTCTATTACCAAGCAATGATGTCAGGTCAAGATGCACAAGAGTTGTTAAAATATTACGAAGAGAACAATCTCATGACAGCCGCAAAAATGGGTCTTACAGAAGACAAACTTTTTGGCAGACTTTTAGGTTTGGACAAACGATAATGCAAGTTACTGTAAGAAAATTAGATGATATAAATATCATCCTGCAGGGAAACGTTGAAAATGCTGTCATTGACGAAAAAATTACTGAACTTAGAGAAGAAGCAGAAAATACATTAAGAGAAGATACAAGCTTAGATGCAGAAGCACTTCAAGATAAATTAAATCAAATAGAAGATGCCTCATTTCAGCAAGAGGCAGAAGGTTTCATACTGCAAGCGTTCATAGATGAAGGAATGCGTCAAGCAAATGTGACACTGCATGACCTTTTAGGACAACCCAATTTTAAAACCTATGAAAAACAAGAAGATGGCATCGACCTCGAAATAGAGATCTCTACGCAGCCAACAATAGATACATCTGTAGCATATATGGACATTGTACCAAGCTATACCCCTGTAAGCATAGACCCTAAAGATATAGATGCAAAACTTGAAGAGATGGCCATCAAAAAAGCACCGTATACTACCATAAGCACCCCAAGAGCTATACAAAATGGTGACCTCGTGAACCTTGATTTTGAAGGTTTTGTGGAGGGTAAAGCACTCAATGGTGCGAGTGAAACAGAATACAAACTCAAGATCGGTTCCAACACATTCATTCCTGGTTTTGAAGAAGCAGTGATCGGAATGAACACAGGTGAAGAAAAAAGCATCAAAATTACTTTTCCCGAAGACTTTCAGACAAAAGAATTGGCGGGGAAAGAAGCTACATTCAAAGTAAAAATTCATGAGATACGTGAGCAGATTCCTATGGAACTAAACGATACACTGGCACGAAAGATTTTTGACAATGAAAAAGCCACACTTGCGCTGTTGAAATTAAAAATGAAAGAGAAAATGGAAGCACAGGCATTTTCAAACATATACAACGAGGAACTAAAACCACAGATCATCAAAGGCTTACTCTCTAAATTTGACTTCACTTTGCCAAATAACGTGGTAGAACAAGAGATAGATGCAAAGATCAATGAGAAAGCACAACGTATGAGTAAAGAGGAACATGAACGCTACAAAAAGGATAAGGCACAGTTTAATGCACTCAGAGATACAGTACGTAAAGAAGCTGAAGATTCTATAAAAGCAGCACTTATTGTGGATGCATTAGCAAAAAAAGAGGGTATTGAAGTCAATGATGAAGAAGTACTTTCAGCACTCTCCATGCAAGCCATAATGACAGGTCAAGATGCAGAAGAACTGGTAGAGTATTACAAAGCAAACAACCTAATGACCTCAGCCAAAGTAGGTCTTATAGAAGATAAATTATTTAAACATATGCTAGGTGTAGCATAATCGTAGAGTCTTAGGACTCTACATCTAGATCATCCCTCCGGACTTTAATCCCCATGTAGTTCGCCATCTTGTTTTCACAAAGCTAAGCCCGGCAATAGCCACAAGCGTTACCCCTGCAAATATGAGAAAGCCTACTGTATAGCCATCAAAAGCATCTTTTGACCAACCCAGTGTTTTGATGAGTGCGGTACCGCCAAGTCCACCTGCCGCACCGACAATGCCGACCATCACACCAATGTCTTTAGAAAAACGTTGAGGCACCAACTGGAACACAGCACCATTTGCCATACCCAAGTTCGCCATCGTAATAAAAAACACAAATACAACCAAACCAAAAGGCAGTGTCACCATAGCATTGATAGCGACACTGATCATTACTAATGTAAAGAAAATATATAAGGCTTTAATACCCCCTATTTTATCTGCAATGGATCCTCCTATAGGACGCAGTATTGTCCCCGCAAAGATACACAATGCCACAAAATATCCTGATGTGATCTTAATATTGTCTTCTGAAAACCATCTCAATCCAAATGCATGCATCTCTTCAGGATACGTATCGGTAAGGTAAAGTTTTAAAAATACACCAAAGCCTACAAAACCACCAAAAGAGATCACATAGAAAAGATTAAACCACCATGTATCTTTGTCTTTTAATAACTTGACATAATCTGAAAGTTTTTTCTTTCTTACTTTATATACTTCAGGTGGGGCATCTTTTGCCAACCATGCATAGGTAATGAACATAAGTGAGGCGAAAACAGCTCCACATAAAAATACCGTTTGCCAACCATATATTTCTGCAATCTTAGGAGAAAATATGAATCCTACGGCTACACCAAAAAATGCACCACCTGCGATACCCAGCACCAAACCTTGTAATTTAGGTGGATACCACTGCCCTGCCTGCGGCAAGGCTACTGCGAAAGATGCCCCTGCAAAACCAAGTAGAAGTGCTGCAAAAAGTAGTTGATTATAAGTAATTGACTCACCTAAAAAATACACATACAAAAGAGAGGCAATAACGATCAACTGGGAAACCAGTGCCGTTTTTTTAGCACCAAATTTATCTACAGAAAAACCAAGTACAATACGTAATAAAGCGCCTGAAAGTATGGGAAGAGAAAGCAGTGTTGCCTTTTGTCCTGTGGTCATGATAAACCCAGCCAAGGCAAAAGACTCCACAATCTCTGAAGAGAGAGGACCTAAGATCGTCCAAATCATGAAACTCATATCGAAATAGATGAAAGCTGCGAAGAGTGTGGGCATATGCCCTTGCCCTTTCAGCGCTTTAAAACCTGCCATTTAAATCCTTTTTAGTACAAATATGACATGAGTATACTCAAACAATAGGAATAAAACAGATTATAAAGATTAATATTTAATCAATTGCATAAAAACCTATATCATCCCCCCGGATTGTACACCCCAGGTTGTTCTCCATCTGGTCTTTACCAATGAAATACCGGCAATCGCAACCAAGACCACCACAGCAAAGATCATAAACCCTGTAGAATAGCCATCAAATGCACCTTTTGACCAACCCAATGTCTTAATGAGTGCCGTACCACCAATACCTCCGGCTGCCCCAACAATACCTGTCATGATCCCAATATCTTTACCGAAACGCTGAGGCACAAGTTGGAACACAGCGCCATTAGCCATACCCAGGTTTGCCATAATAAGGAAAAGTACCACAATGGCCAGCCAAAACGGTAAAGCGACAAAAGCATTCAAAAATGCCAACGATGCAACCACAGTAAAGAAGATGTAAAGTGATTTAATACCACCTACTTTGTCTGCTAGAGCTCCACCAAAAGGTCTCAGTACCGCTCCTGCAAAAATAGTCAAGGCACCAAAATAACCAGCGATCACTTTTACGTTTGACTCATCAAATACTTCTAATCCAAATGCGGCCATGTCCACAGAATAGGTATTCATAAGGTATACCTTCATGTATCCGGCAAAACCTACAAAACCACCAAACGAGATGGCATAAAAGAGTGAGAACCACCAGGTATCTCTGTCTTTCAACAGTTTCCCATAATCAGAAAGTTTTTTAGGTCTTGCTTTGTAAACAGACACCGGAGCATTTTTTGCAAGGAAGGCATAGGCAATAAAGACCACTATAGCCATAATAGCCCCCACCAAAAATACAGCCTCCCAGCCCCATTTTTCAGCGATCTTTGGTGCAAACAAGAAGTCAATGACCACGCCAATATTCCCAGCTCCTGCAATACCCAAGACCACACCTTGTAGTTTTGGCGGATACCATTGACCCGCTTGTGGAAGTGCTACCGCAAAAGAAGCCCCTGCAAAACCAAGCCCCAAGGCAACTATAAGAAGTGCGTTATAGGTTATTGAGTCACCCATGAAGTATGCAGTTAAAAGTGCTGCTATGACCACTGACTGAGACAGTAATGCTGTGAGTTTTGCACCCAGTTTATCGACACCAAAACCAAGTAAAATCCTTAATAATGCCCCAGAAAGTATAGGGAGGGAAAGTAAAGTTGCTTTCTCTCCTGCTGTCATCATATGTCCAGCAAGTGCCAAAGCCTCACCTATCTCAGTTGAAAGCGGACCCAACATGGTCCACACCATAAAACTCATATCAAAATATAGAAAAGCCATGAACAGTGTGGGTGTATGACCCTGTCCTTTTAATGCTTTAAATCCTGCCATTTACTACTCCTTAAAATAATTTATAGACGAAGTATACACAAATATTATACAGAATATAAGAGATATAGTGATTAATTTTTAATCAATCATAAATACCTATAAAACGGATTATATACACACTATCTATATATACAAAGAAATTAATTGATTAAAATATATACAACAAAGTAATTCTTTTATAACATTACTAAGATATAATAAAAACAATTAAATATTATGAAAATAAAGAGAGTACCTCATCTATGACTATTTTAGAAAAAGCCCTAGAAGCAAGAAGTAAAAAAGTAAATAAAGTAGAAACGACCAAGGCCCTGAAAATGCCCATGGATGTTCATGCAAAACTCGAAGAGATCGCAGCAGCAGGATATGAGGGACTTGCCAAGGAAGACTCTGCATACTTCTTAAAATGTTTTGGACTTTTTGATAAAGGTGAAGATTTCATGCTTCGTGTGCGCATACCTGGCGGACAACTTAACTATGCACAGGCAAAACGTATTGGTGAAGTGGCAAAAAAATATGGTAATGACTATATAGACATTACCACGCGTATGCAAGTAGAGCTTCGTTATCTTCAAATAGCAGATATCGCCAAAGTCTTGCATGAACTTAAAGAAGCAGGACTTTCCTCATTTCAAACAGGCGTCGACAATCCACGTAATATTGTCACTGATCCACTTGATGGTATCGCCTATGACTGTGTCATAGAAGCTATGCCTCTTATAGAAAAAATGCAAGAAATATTTATAGAGAACCCTGATTGGATCTCTGCACTTCCCCGTAAATTCAATACCGCTGTACTTGGTTCACTCTCAAATAGCTGTAATATTTTTGGCCATGACTGTAACTTTGTCCTGGCTCAAAAAGAGGGGATATTTGGATTTAACATCTATCTGGGTGCACGTGTGGGCATGCAAGCACAGGATGCCAATACCTTTGTAACTGCAGAAGAAGTACCCACGTTCTTTCAATCACTGTTGACCGTGTTTAAAAATTATGGATACAGAGACAACAGGAACAAAAACCGTTTGGTCTTTTTACTCAATGATGTAGGGATAGACAACTTCATTGATGCTGTCAAAAAAGAAGCAGGTATTGCATTTTCTACTGCCGGTGTTACTATGGTGCAGTCTCAAAATATCGCTTTAGGTTCCAACAAAGTGCTGGGACGCAATGGTAAATTTAACTACAAGATCATCGTACCTTCAGGTATCTTCTCCGGTACAGATATGATAGCAGCTGCCGAAACTTCCAAAAGTTACGGGGATGGGAACATCAGACTTACCTATGACCAAAATCTTTACCTTGTAAATATTCCTTCAGAAAATGTAACAGTACTTGAGGCATCTGATCTCGTCTCTAAATACGCAAAGTTTAACAACCTCTACTTTGCTGATATGATAGCCTGTGCAGGTACAGCTACCTGTAGTTTTGGGGTCATCCCCAATAAACCAGATGCTATCGATATGGCACATTTTCTTATCTCAGAAGTGCCTATAGACAATGCTAATGTCCGCATAAACTGGTCTGCCTGTCCTAAAGGCTGTGGAGTACACGGCATAGCCGATATTGGACTTGAAGGATGTAAGGCAAAAGAGAGTGATGGTACACGTGTGGATGGTGTGCACATCTTCTTAGGTGGTAAGATCACCCGTGAGGCACAAGAAGCGCATATCTTGCATAAAGCTCTTCCAATTACAGAAGCGAAACATCATGTGAAATACCTGCTAAAAACCTATGCGGCACATAAACAAAGGGCTGAAACCTATGAAGCATTTGATGACAGGTTTTTAAGCCGTAACTACAGCTTTCAAGCCTTGGCATTTTTTACCAAGATCAACTATATACTGAATGAAAAACTACAGTTAGATGTAGCATTTGAGCTTGATGCAGAACCAAAAAGCTCTAAACGCGAAGAGTATGAGCTCTTTACTTTTGGACTAAAACTCTTCAAACTCCTTACAGGTGAAAAACGTTTTGAATCGGTCATAGGCCTAGAGGCTACAAAAGTAAAACCTAGAACCATCAAAAGAGACGAAGTGACAAAACTGAATCCAAAAGTACCGGAAAAACTCTCTGAAGTCATCTACAATATGACACATGAGAAGAAAAATGAGAGGGCCGCAGTTTTTTCTGAATTGCTTGTGGCTTTAAAAGAAATATAATGCCTGTAGAACCATTAACCGAAAATACCCCTCTCGCAGACTTTATAAACCACAAAACCAACACAGGTATGCAATGTGGTAACTACAGCATTGATTTACCTGAGTTAAATGAAGGAGAACAGTACCGTTTCCACTTTGATGCCACGGCATGCGTAGGGTGTCACTGCTGTGAAGTAGCTTGTAATGAGCAAAATGCGAACCCAGACGACATTAAATGGCGCAGAGTAGGCGAAATGGAAACCGGTCTTTTCCCCGATACCCTGCAACTTTTTAACTCCATGTCATGTAACCACTGTTTAGAACCTGAATGCCTTACGGGCTGCCCTACAGAAAGCTACATTAAGTTTGACAACGGCATCGTCTGGCATGATGATCCCTCTTGTATAGGCTGTCAATACTGCACATGGAACTGTCCTTATGAAGTACCTACATTTAATGCTGACAGAGGCATCGTCACCAAGTGTCATATGTGCGCAGACAAACTAGAAGAGGGACAAAGCCCTGCCTGTGTGCAGGCCTGCCCTTCCAATGCCATAGAGATAGAAGTCTTTAACGTGAAACAGTGGCTCGATGAAGATATGGCTAAAGAGGGTGTAGCACCTCACCTGGCAGATATAGATATCACCAAACCTACGACACGTTACACACTGCCAGAACTCAAAGAGGGGGAAGAGATCCGCATCGCAGATGAACACCTGCTCAAGCCTGCTCACTCTGAACTGCCTCTGGTTTTTATGACCGTACTTACCCAGGTAAGCCTTGGTGCATTTTTTGCCCTGTTTTTAGGACAGTTGCTCTTTAGTCTTGGCTTTAATCTACCTAAACCAACACTTGCCATGGCGCTGTTGGCTGTAGTACCTGCTATGGTAGGTTTACCGCTCTCTGCCCTGCACCTTGGAAGACCAGGCAAAGCCTATATGGCCATGAAAAACTGGCGAACCTCATGGCTCAGCCGTGAAGCTATAGCCTTGGCACTCTTTACTACTCTAGCGTTACTTGTAGCAGGACTATACTATTTAGAAGTTACAGGTTTTGGTTTACTCATCCTTGAAGCCATCACCCTAGCGGTAGGCATCTACGGTATCCATGCCCAAGCAATGATCTACCGAATCAAAGCACGCCCAAGTTGGGATAGAAAATCAACGAACAAAAAATTCTTTGGTGCCAGCTATGTAGGCTTTTTACTCATAGCTACTGCCCTGCTTATAGCACATGGCACACAAGGTGTCATGGTACTTTTGGCCATCACGCTGCTAGCAGGTATGGGACAGGCACTTGTCATTTTTGAAGAACTCGTGTTCTACCGTCACTTAGACAAAGAAGGCCCACTCTACTACCAATACAACCGAACACGTACTTTGCTACAAGAGCATTTCCCTAAAGTCAAAAAGTTCAGGGTCTATTCTTTGGCACTTTTTGCTTTAGCTTTACCACTCTTGACCATCTTGTTTACAGCTAGTGGATTACAAGGATTGGCTATAACTACACTCGTTATAGCAACTTTTGGTGCATTCATCAGTGAATTAAGTGGTCGATATCTATTTTACAGAACGGTTGTACCATTAGGACTGGCAGGGAATTTCTTTGCCGGGAATCAGAGACACTAGAAAGGAACAAAAAATGAGTTTAATACAAAAAGCAAAAGATTTTCTAGGTCTAGACATCAAAGAAGAGAAATATGCCCTCATAGACGACCCAATCTTCGGAAAAGTAGCCAAAGACAAAGCACCTGACAAATGGGTACGAAGTACTTGCGGGTACTGTGGTGTAGGCTGTGGTATGTACATCGGAGTAAAGAATGGCAAAGCCGTTTACTCCAAAGGCGACCCGCTTCACTCTGTGAACTTTGGAACACTATGTCCCAAAGGACTTTCGGAGCACAAGATGGTTTACTCTGACAACCGTGTGACTACCCCGCTTATGCGTAAAAATGGCGAGCTGACTCCCAGCACTTGGGAAGAGACTTTTCAACATACTTCTGATGCATTTAAACGCATACAGGCAGAGCATGGTAAAGGTGCAGTGGCTGTCATCTCTACGGGACAGCTACTGACTGAAGACTTTTATGCTTTAGGTAAGTTCGTACAGCTTGGGCTTGAGACCAACAACTATGATGGTAACACCACACTTTGTATGGCTTCAGCTGTTATGGGCTACAAACAGACATTTGGGTCAGATGGTCCAACAGGCTGTTATGAAGACTTTGAAAAAGCCGATGTCATTATGCTCATAGGGGCAAATATCGCCGATAATCACCCTATTTTAAAACTGCACATCGCTAAAAATGAATCCGTCACCGGTAAAAAACCTACCATCATTGTAGTAGACCCTCGTAAGTCCAAGACAGCACAGATGGCAGACATCTTTGTACCTCTGAAGCCTCGTTCTGACTTGGCACTCATCAACGGACTCTGTTACATCATCTTTGAGCAAGGATGGGAGGATGAAAAATTCATACGTGAACGTACCAACGGTTATGTGGAATTCAAAAAGCACATCTTGGCAAACTACCCACCTCAAGAAGTAGCAGAGATAACAGGTATAGAGGTAAAAGAACTTTACAATCTAGCCAAGATCTACTCACAAGCAGATGCTGTGATGTCTGCATGGACAATGGGCGTCAACCAAAGCAGTATCGGTACAGACACCGTCTCTGCCATTTGTAACCTCGCACTTATTACCGGAAATGTCGGACGTGAGGGTGCCAGTCCTATGTCTATTACTGGACAGTGTAATGCTATGGGTACACGTGAATTTGGCTTTACCTCTTCCATACCAGGGTACCGAAACTATGCAAGCGATGCAGACAGACAAGCCTTTGCTGACATC
>DQVY01000147.1 GCA_015661535.1 Sulfurovum sp.
ACAGGAAAATATACTTTCAGTGAAATACCTTACATCAACAGTATGATCATAAGTGGATTTTTGATGTACTATCCGAGTATTGAAGAGCTTAATAAAGATTGGGTGATGCGGTCAAACTTGACGTTTGCCATCCCTCTTTTTGACTTTTTCTCCGTCAAACTTTCGGTAAATCAGAGAAATGACAGCAATCCCGACCCCACTGTAGGGAACAACAAAACCACTACCAATTTATTATTTGGTCTGGATTTCTAAATCAAGATGCTTTGGTTATAATACCTAAACAAGCAATTTTAAAAAGGATCTTATATGAAATATACATTTTTGGCAACACTCTCTTCCGTCATGGCTTTGACACTTTTAACCGGATGTACAGGACAAATGGCAGCAGTAGAGTTAAGTGCGGACAAGAAAGAAAAAGAGTGTGCCACACTTGATAAAAAGTTAGTGAAGGTAGAGCAGTTTATTGAGGAGGCGAATACTCAAAGTGCTTCCCACTTAGATGAGATCGCCAGTGCCATGCTTACGCCGCATATTACAAACAGTAACAATAAGCCCAGAATGCTGAAAGATGCCAATAAAAGGAGATCTGATCTCTTGAATGAACGTCAAGCATTACAGTGTGTACCCCCTTCAAAATAACACAAAATAGGATAGTTTAGTCACTTTGACTAAACTATCTTTCTAAAAAACTTGTAATATTTACAAAAATTCACTATAATCCCACAAAAATAATATTACAACAGGAGAAAACGAATGGCAAAACATCAATTTCAAACAGAAATCGGACAACTGCTTAAGCTTATGACCCACTCACTCTACTCAAACAAAGAAATATTTATTAGAGAACTTGTATCAAACTCTAGTGATGCGATAGATAAATTTAACTACCTCTCTTTAACAGATGAGGCATTTAAAGAAGAGGAATGGTCAGGAAAAGTATTTATCAAACTTGATACGGAAGACAATTCACTGACGATAGGTGATAACGGTATTGGGATGAACGAACAAGACCTTATGGACCATTTAGGAACCATTGCCAAATCTGGTACAAAAGCATTTATGGAAAACCTTACGGGAGATGCAGCGAAAGATTCTAACCTTATTGGACAATTTGGTGTGGGCTTCTATTCTGTATTTATGGTAGCAGACCAGGTAGATGTTGTTTCCAAAAAAGCGGGTGAAGAGCAAGCCTATAAATTTTCAACAGATGGTACGGGTGAGTATGAAGTGACACCTGTGACAAAAGAATCTCACGGTACGGTGATCTACATCAAACTCAAAGAGGATGAGAAAGAGTTTTTAGAAAAAGATCGTATCCAAACGGTAGTAAAAAAATATTCAAACCATATTGCCTACCCAATTATGCTGACCTATACTGAAGAGGTAACAGAGGGTGAAGGTGATGAAAAAACTACTAAAATGGAAACGAAAACAGAGCAGATCAATGCTGCAACAGCATTGTGGACACTTCCAAAGTCAGAACTCAAAAAAGAAGATTATGTTGAATTTTATCAGACCATAGCACATGACAGTGAAGAGCCTTTGACCTATTTACATAATAAAGTAGAAGGTGCCAGTGAGTTTACAACACTTTTTTATATTCCAAAAAAAGCCCCTATGGATATGTATAGACCAGACTATACACCAGGGGTGAAGCTTTATGTAAAACGTGTATTTATTACCGATGATGATAAAGAGTTGCTTCCATCTTATTTACGTTTTGTGAAAGGTATTATAGATTCTGAAGATTTGCCGCTTAATGTAAGCCGTGAATTGCTTCAGGAAAACAAGATATTGGCGAACATCAAACAAACATCCACCAAAAAGATACTGCAAGCCATTAAAAAGCTTAAAGATGAAGATGCGGCAACCTTTATCTCTCAGTACAATAGAATGATGAAAGAGGGCGTCTATACAGACCATGTAAACAAAGAACTTCTGCTTGACATTGTTAAATATAAATCTTCAACCCAAGAGGGCTTAGTGACGTTTTCAGACTATGTAAGCAGAGCTGATTCTGAGAAGAAAGAGATCTATTATATCGTAGGGGAAGATGAGAAAGTACTAAGAAACTCACCGTTACTTGAAGCCTATAACAAAGCCAATATTGAAGTACTTATCATGGATGATAACGAGGTGGACAGCATTGTTACGCCAATGATAGGTACTTATAAAGAATGGGCATTAAAAGATATCACAAGTATCGATGCGCCTGATTCTAAAACAGAAGAAGAGAAAGAAGAAGTAGCCAAAGAGTTTAAAGCATTAACGGATAAGATTAAAGAGGTCTTGGGTGGCGAAGTGAAAGATGTAAAAACATCAACACGACTTACTTCAAGTCCGTCATGTGTACTTAAAGACCCTAATGATCCTATGGCAGGTATGGCACAGATATTTGCACAAATGGGAGAAGAGATGCCGGAAGCACCGCTTATCTTAGAGATAAATCCAGAGCATGAAATGGTAAAAAAATTAGATGCATTAGAAGATGATGCACTCTTTAATGATGTGGCGTGGATCCTTCTAGACTCAGCAAGACTGGCAGAAGGTATTGATGTGAAAGACAAAGGGGCCTTTGCTACCCGTATTGCTAACTTAACCACAAAAGCACTCTAATTCATGACTATCCCTATGGAAGAAGTGCTTGTTTTCGCACTCCTTCTTGCAGGGGTGTTTGTGATCTATTATGCACTAAAATTACATTATGTTTTTGCATTTAAACTTGTGCAGAAGACAAATATATCGGAAGCCAAAAAAGAAAAAATTGAGAAAATAAAAATCTATGTCTTTTATTTTCTGAAAGTTTTGCTGATTTTGGCTTTATTTGCTATGATCGTTTTTGATACTTCTGTATTGATGCAGGGTATGAGTTTGAAAGCGCTGGTCATAGAATGGTGGCATAAGATACCGGAAGGTTTCTGGCTCTCTTTGCTATGGACATTGCTTCGTATTGCTCTGCTTATTGTTGTTGCTCGCTACCTGCTGAAAAAAATTTATACTTTTTTAGAAAAGCAGGAAGAACGAACTATAGCTAAAAAACGCTATAATAAAGAAAATGTTTCCCTGCTATACTTGAGAATACACAATACGATCAAATATACGTTTGTGTTGGGAGTTGTATATCGTATTGTACATTTCTTCCCCTTTTTGCTGGAAGTGAGTTACCTGTTTTTGCTTGCACTGCTACTCTTCTTTCTTGTTGCCTCAGGCATTACAATAAGGGAATTTTTTATGATGAGAGATTCACAAAATATTTAACTAAGGATTTAAACTATGTCTCCCCAAAAACGTGCCACACTCATATCAAGTTCTGTTGCCACAGTACTTCTGTTTGTAAAGTTGTTTATAGGTGTAGCCAGTGGTTCTGTCGCAGTGCTGGCATCAGCGATTGATTCACTGTTAGATATGTTGGTCTCTGTTTTTAATTTTTTTGCTATCAAAAAATCGGAAGAGAACCCGAATGATACCTATCAATACGGCAAAGGTAAAATACAGGCTATTGCAGCGGTCATAGAAGGTACCATTATCTCTATGTCAGGACTGTACATTATTTATATAGGCGGGAAAAAACTGATCGAAAGATCCAGCACATCACTGCTGACACCTTCGATCATTGCTATGGGGATATCCATCGTTATTACCTACTTTTTGGTCCAGTATTTACTCAAAGTTTCAAAAGAGACAGACAATCTGGTCATCAAAGCAGATGCTTTACATTATAAAACAGACCTGTGGTCAAATGCGGCTGTACTACTTGCCCTTGGACTTGTGTATGTGACAGGGTTGGATTGGATCGATGCACTGTTCGGTATAGGCATAGGTATATATATTATTTACTCAGCGTATGAGATCATAGTGGAGGGCATAGGGATCTTACTGGACCGTGCATTGGATGGTGAGTTGGTTGCCGGCATCGGTGAGATCCTTTCTAAACATCCTGAAGTGACCTCTTATCATTGGTTGAGAACACGTACAGACGGCACAACAAATTATGTAGAGTTCCATATGGTCTTACGACCTAATATGCCGCTTCTTGAAGCCCATCGTATTGCAGATGAGGTGGAAGATAAAATGAGAGAACTGGAAGCGAAAAAGCGTTGGGTGATCACCCCTCATTTTGACCCTTATGATGATGAACAGATGAATGAAGTCATGCTTCATGGTCAAAAACTTGATGGACTGAAAAAAGTGATAGACTGATGAAAAAGAGGATATACCTTTTATCTCCAACTTTTTATGAAGGTACAGTCTCTTTACCAATGATAAAGTTTAAGATCCTGTCTCAAACACTTCAGTTTGAAAACTGTGATCTCCTCATGTTTACCTCTAAACAAGCCGTCATCAGTGCAGAAAAGATCAATCCGGAGTGGAAAAACAGACCCTGTCTTGCCATTGGTTCAGCGACTGCCAGGCAGATAGAAGCCTTAGGTGGAAAGGTTGCTTACCAGCCTGAAACTTTTTACGGTCAAACGTTAAGTCAAGATATTGTGAGCTATTTTAAAGGGAAAAAGATCTTATATCTACGTCCGAAAGAAATCTCATTTGACAGTAAAGGATTTTTAGAAAAAGAGGGGATCATTATAGATGAAAAAATTATTTATGAAACTACCTGTGTCATCTATGAAGATCAAGATAAACCTGCTAAAGGTGCTATCATTATCTTCACTTCTCCTTCCACAATTCGTTGTTTTCTGAAGAATTTTAACTGGGATGAAAGTTATACTGCTGTGATCATAGGCAAAACAACGCAAAATCATTTACCCTCCTATATTCATGCAGCAGTTGCAGAGGAAGCAACAATTGATGCATGTATAGAGAAAGCCAAAGAACATCGTGGAGATGAATGAGACTAATGACTGCAAATTTTAACTCCAAATAGGCTATAATAAATTTAACCTAGGTGATGCGACGACTGTATTTGGGGTCCAACATTAATCTTAGTGGGACATGTAGTCTCTTGGTGAGTGGAAGTTTTCGTTTGAGCTGCATTTTGCAGCGAGAATCCATCCCCTAAAGAGAGACTCCCTCCTACACCGTTGGCTTATTAGGGCCGACTCACACAGAACGCTCACCCGGGCCATTTATTAGCGGCAATTTTTGCACGCATAGGCTTTCCCAAAATGCCATCGACGAACGGGGAGTTCGCCTTCAAACATTTTGGAAAATCCTCTACGCACAATTATCGCCACTATTAAACAAACCGCGAATGAAAGCGGTGATACTAAACTTTTCGGAGAAAAATCGATGAACGTATTAATATTAGGTGCTGGCGGTAGAGAATATTCTATTGGTTTGGCATTACAAAAAGATGAAAATGTAGAGAAGATCTATTTTGCTCCAGGGAATGGTGCAACAGATATGCTGGGGGAGAATTTAAGTATCTCTGATTTTTCCGAACTGGCTGACTTTGTAGAAGCAAATGATGTTGATCTGACGATCGTTGGTCCGGAGGGTCCTCTTGTTGAAGGTGTTGTCGATGTGTTCAAAGCCAGAGGCTTAACCATTTTTGGTCCTTCAAAAGAGGCTGCACAGTTGGAAGGTTCTAAAATTTTTATGAAGAACTTTTTGGCACGACACAATGTCCCTACTGCAAAATACATTGAAACAGATTCACTGCAGGATGCCTATGCATTTATTATGACCCTGGAAGCACCTATTGTGGTAAAGGCTGACGGGCTTTGCGGCGGGAAAGGTGTCATCATTGCGCAGAGTCATGATGAAGCAAAAAGAGCTGCAGGTGAAATGCTTTCTGGGAATTCATTTGGTGATGCAGGGACAAGCATTGTAGTAGAAGAATTTTTGGATGGCTATGAACTCTCTGTCTTTGCTATTTGTGACGGAAAAGACTATGTGGTGCTTCCTGCAGCACAGGACCATAAAAAACTTCTCAACAATGATCAAGGGCCCAATACCGGAGGTATGGGAGCGTACGCGCCAACCCCGTTGGTGAATGATGAGATTTATGCAAAACTTGATGAACGTGTCATTAAACCGACACTCAAAGGGATGGAAGAGGAAGGTATGCCTTTTACCGGTGTACTTTTTATTGGTGTCATGGTCGTCAAGGGTGAACCTATTATTCTCGAGTATAACGTACGTTTTGGAGACCCTGAATGTGAAGAGTTAATGCCTTTGTTAAAATCACCGGCTTCAGAACTGTTTTATAAAGCCGCCACCGGAGATCTTAAGAATGCAGACATCACCTTTCATGACAAGTATGCAGTAGGTGTGGTCATGGCAAGCAAAGATTACCCGTATAAAAGCAGTACACCAGCAGAGATCATCATAGATGATATTTACCATGAAGAACTCAAAGAGAATGCACATATCTCTTATGCAGGGGTGACGCGTGGGGATGATGGAAAACTCTATGCCAGTGGCGGCAGGGTCTTGGTTTGTGTAGGGATGGGAGACAGCATTAAAGAGGCACAAAGAAATGCCTACATGCTGGTAGGACAGGTGCATTTTTCAGGTAAACAGTGTCGTACCGATATTGCTTATCAGGCACTCTAGGGTGTACCATGTCTGAAGAATCATTCCCGCTTGAGATTGCAAGTAATCAACGAAGGATCACAGCTTTTATGATTGATGATATTGTTATTTCTCTGTTCTTTTTTATTATTTTTTATGATCAGTTCTCTGCCGTTTTTTCAAATATCACGGTCATGGATGAGGCAGCATTGCAAAGTATCAATGCCTTTATCGCACAAAATGTTTTGGTGGTTTTTTTAATTAAAGTGATCTACCATACGGTTTTTGTATGGCAAAATGGAATGACGCTGGGTAAATATGTACTGAAGATCAAGGTCATTGACCTGGAAACAGGACAAAACCCCAATCTACAAAAGGCACTGTTACGTGCTACTTTACGGATCGCGAGTGAAGTACTCTTTTATCTTGGTTTTGTGATGGCTTTTTTTATGCCGTTGAAACAAACACTGCATGACAAACTTTCCGGCTGTGTTGTGGTTGATGCGTAACTCTTTTTTCCTTTTCATTCTTTTGGCTGTGGGCGTACTGCAAAGTCTCCACGCTGAGGTTACAAGTAAGAAAATTGAAATTACAGCAAAATATATAGATGCTTCAAAAACGGTGATCAAGGCACGTGAAAATGTCATTGTCTATTATGCAGACGCTGTCATTAAAGCAGACAGTGCCCTGTATGATAAAGAAGAACAACGTTTGGTACTTGATGGCAATATTGAGATGATCGGGTACCAAGGCAGTAAAGAACACAGCAATCATATGGAGATCTATACAGAAAAAAATGAAGTCCATTTTGATGAGCTTTTTCTTGCGAGCGAGAATGATGTCTGGCTCTTCTCTGATGATGTGGCCAAACAAGAAGGTAACTATACCTTTGGTACTTCGGTACTTTCAAGTTGTGATGTGGAAGATCCTTTATGGAAAATGGTTTTTTCACGCTCTCATTATGATACCAATGCTTCGTATATGAAGATCTATGATGCCAAAATATATATGTGGGATGTACCTATACTATATACACCATATATGGCATTTACCACAGACAATGAAAGAAGTTCCGGTTTTTTATTTCCTGCCATTGGCTATGGTTCCAATGAAGGCATACTGTATGAACAGCCGATATTTTGGGCGATCTCTCCGAGTATGGACCTGGAAGTCAACCCCCAAATAAGGACAGCAAGATCTTTGGGACTTTACAGTACCTTTCGTTTTGTTGACAGTGCCTACTCCTCCGGACAGATACGTGCAGGGTATTTTAAAGATAAACAAAGTTATGCAGACAAGTTTAATTTACCCAACAACAGTCACTATGGGCTTGAAGTCAATTATGAATCTTCCAAAGTATTTAACAACTATTTACCGGAGGATTTTACAGACGGACTCTACATTAATACGACCTACCTAAATGACATCGATTATCTGAATTTACAATCAAGTGCACTCACACATTTTGGATTGACCCCTTTACAAGAGTCCAGAGTGAATTATTTTACCTATAACAATGACTATTACGCAGGGGTGTATGCAAAATATTTTATTGATACCCGAAAAACAGACAATGATGATACGATGCAGATATTGCCTACGGTACAAATGCACAAATATTTAAAACACTTTATCTGGGATAATCTTACCTACAGTACAGACCTAACGATCAACAATTTTGACAGAAAAAAAGGTGCAACACTTCGACAGGCTGAATTTAATGTCCCTCTAGAATTTACCACCTCCTTTTTTGATGATTTTTTTAATGTATCTTTGGGGGAAGAGCTTTTTTATAGTAAATTCTTTTTTGGTAATGGGGATTTTGTGTATGATGATTTTACCTATTACAGCAATCTTCATAAAATAAGAATGTTCAGTGATTTAACAAAGAAATATGATGGTTTTGTACATGTATTGCAGCCTTCCATGCAATACCTGAGACCCGGAAATCAATATCAATCCCCTGTGGATCAATCACTGTTAAGTGATGAGCAAAAAGCACTCTTTTCGGTAGGCTTGCCTGAAGAGGTATACAGCCTTTCTTTAAGCCAGTATTTTTATGATGAGGCGATGAATTTAAAATTTTTCCAAAGATTTACACAGTTGTATTACCCTAAACGTATCGTTGAGTTGGCAGATATGAGTAATGAAATGCAGTATAACTGGAATGGTTGGCGATTTTACAATAACCTGATTTATTCACAGACTTATGATAAAGTCCGTGAATCTGCTAGTACCGTTTCTCTTTACAAACCGGAATACAGTGTGAGCCTTGGACATGCGTATAAAGAAATATTGCCTGACGTGCCTGCAGCAGTTTCGGCAAATGATGTTTATTTCTCTTTTAGCTATACCTACAGTCAAGAGATCAAAGTGAACGGC
>DQVY01000303.1 GCA_015661535.1 Sulfurovum sp.
AACAGTGACAAAATTTGCCAGAGAAAAGAACTTAAAAGTACGTATCGTCTCTCATGATAAAGATCTCTATCAACTAATAGATGACGGTGAAGTTGTTATGTATGATGCTATTAAAAAACAAGAGGTAGATGAAGAGGCATGTATCGCAAAGTTTGGTGTGAACCCGAAAGACTTTATAAATTTTCAAGCGTTACTTGGCGACAGCTCAGATAATGTACCGGGGGTAAAAGGCATAGGAAAAGTGGGTGCGGCAAAACTCATCAACAAATACCATACGCTTGAAGCCATTTATGAGGACATAGAAAATGCAGGCACACCGCGCATACAAAAGTTACTTCTTGAAGGTAAAGAGATGGCTTTTCTTTCACGTGAACTTGTACGTATGACCGATGAAGTCTTTGCCGATATGGATGTAGAGAGTTTTGTGTTTGAAGACAAGAACTATCTCTCCTGTTTGTTGGAAGAGTTTGAACAGTATGAAATGAAACAGGCCATACGCAAAGCCAAAGTAGGGATGGAAGCGGACTGTGAACGTGAATTTGTTGCGCCTAAACAATCCAAGAATGAGAAGCCTTTACTCACATTTGAAGCTATTACCCTAGATACAAAAGAGAAACTAGATGAAGTTATAGGCAATATAGAGAAAGATGCCATCGTGGCTTTCGATACAGAAACCACAGGTCTTGATACAAAAGTCGCCAAAATGGTTGGCTTTTCTTTCTGTACAGGAAAAGAAAAAGCATATTATGTACCTGTAGGACATTGTTATTTGGGAGTTGAGGCACAGGTGGGTCTTGAAGATGCCATTGCAGCACTAAAGAAGTTAATGAAATTTAATATTGTAGGTCAAAACCTAAAATTCGACTTCTCTGTGCTGTACAACCAGTATGACATGGAGCCGGTCATTCCTTTCGCCGATACGATGATCATGGCATGGCTCTCTAACCCCGGGTCTAAAATAGGCCTGGATACACTTGCCAAGCAATACTTTAAATATGAGATGAAACCATTTAAAGAGATGGTGAAAAAAGGTGAAGACTTCTCTGTGGTGGCTATTTCTGATGCTGCTTTTTATGCAGCAGAAGATGCCTGGATGACCTTTTTATTGTATGGTGCTATTAAGAAAAAAATGGAACTCTCTTCTTTGACACATTTATTAAAAGAAGCAAAAAATGTAGAGTATCCGTTTATGAATGTACTTTTGCGCATGGAACGTTTAGGGATCAAGATAGACCCTTCTGTACTGCAAAAGCTTCAAAAAACACTTTCTGAAGACCTGAAGACTTTAACTGAGGAGATCTATAGCCTCTCTGAGTCAGAATTTAACATTAAATCACCGAAGCAGCTTGGAGAGATCCTTTTTCAAAAACTGGGACTAAAAGGCGGGAAAAAAACTAAGACTGGTTACAGTACCAATGAAGCAGTATTGAGTGGCCTTGTTGGGGAACATCCTGTGATTGAAAAGATACTCGAATACCGTGAATACCAAAAGATACTTTCCACCTATGTAGAACCACTTTTAAAACTGGCGAATGCTGACGAAAATTCTCGTATTTATACCTCTTTTGGCCAAACGGGAACTGCTACAGGACGTCTCTCCTCACGTGATCCTAACTTGCAAAACATTCCTGTACGTTCTAAACTAGGGCGTTCTGTACGTGAAGCATTTGTAGCCAAAGAGGGCTATAAATTAGTGAGTATAGATTACTCTCAAATAGAGTTACGTCTACTTGCACACTTTTCACAAGATGCGGCACTCTTACAAGCTTTTAAAGACGGTGTAGATATTCACTTGGCAACGTCAACCATTCTTTTTGGGGAAGAAGAAGCAAAAGAAAAACGTTCTTTTGCCAAATCTGTGAACTTTGGACTGCTTTACGGTATGGGACCTAAAAAACTCTCTGATGAACTTGGTATTTCAACAGGAGAAGCCAAAGAGATCATTACAAACTATTTTGCCTCTTTCCCTACAGTAAAAAGCTTTTTAGAAGGCATACAGGAACGTGTGAAGATAGACGGATATGTGGAAACAATACTTAAAAGAAGACGTATATTTGATTATGAGTCTGCCAACGGTATGCAAAAAGCAGCCTATATGCGTGAGTCAGTCAATACCGTATTTCAGGGCTCTGCAGCTGATCTTATAAAACTCTCTATGAACCAAATAGACTCTATGATCAGGGAAGAAGAGTTAGATGCCTTTATGTTGTTACAGATCCATGATGAACTCATCTTTGAGGTCAAAGAAGAGAAAGTAGAAGAGATCAGTAAACGTTTTGTGCATACGATGGAAAATGTTTTGGAGTTGGATGTACCTTTAGAGTGCTCAGTCAGTGTTGGGGATTCTTGGGGAGAGTTGAAATAATGGAAGATAAGTTTATAGTATTACCCCGTGGAAAGTTCTTTATGGGAACAGATGAGGGAAAAGAGAATGAAAAGCCACAACATGAAGTGAGCATCGATTACGACATAGCAATGTCTAAGTATTTGGTAACAGTGGAAGATTATATGCTTTATGCGCAAGCAACAAGTGCAGTAGTGCCAGCAGAGCGTCATGAACATTTGGGTTTTGACGTACCTGTCCGTCGTGTGCGTTGGACAGATGCCCATGCCTATGCGGTGTGGAAGAGTGAACGTGAGGGAAGAAAATATAGACTGCCTACAGAAGCAGAGTGGGAGTATGCCTGTCGTGCCGGTTCTGAGGGGAAGTTTTGTTTTGGCGATGATGAGGCACTACTTTCTGAGTATGCCTGGTATAAAGATAATGCTGAAGGTGTGACACATGATGTAGGGTTAAAAAAACCCAATGACTGGGGGCTCTATGACATGCATGGCAATGTTTGGGAATGGTGCTTAGACCGATATGCAGAAGACTATACTGATACAGCTAGTGATGGTTCAGCCTATGGTGTGGCCAGTGAGAAAGGCAGGGTACTTCGTGGTGGTTCTTACAATGCAGATGCAAGGAAATGTTCCTGTACCTCACGTATCAATTTGGGCTCAGGTGGAAAAAATTATTTTATAGGATTTAGATTGGTTGAAGTGTTGTCATAGTGGGTATTTAACTGATGACTTAATAATATGATATAATCGTTAAAAGGGGTTTTTGTGCGACAGATCATATATACTTTCGGCTTTATAGGTTCCGTACTCTTTGCAGCAACAGGTACCGTGACTATTTCAAGTCCAACAAAAGGTGCAGACATCTATGTTGATGGAAAAAAAATGGCAACGATTGTCAAAGTTCCGGTGACACTTTCTTTAGATGAAGGCCGACATGAGATCATGGTGAGTAAGATCATGGATGAAGATTGGCAGCAGGTTGCACGTAAAAATGTAAACGTTGAAAGTGCAAAAACTACGCCTCTCATATTTTCACTTGATTTGGAAAAAATATCTAAAAAAAAGAACACAGGTCAGCGCGACAACTTTATTAAGGATGGAGATGTTGTGATAGATAAAAAATTAAACCTTGTCTGGCAAGACAATACAGCTGTGATAAAAGTGAAAAAAACATGGGAAGAAGCTAAAGCCTATTGTCAATCACTTTCTCTTTCAGATAGTGACAGCTGGAGATTGCCAACGTATGATGAATTGATCACCATTGTAGATTATGATAAACATACTTTGGCTGCAATGCCGGCATTTAAACATGTGGTATCAGAATATTACTGGTCTTCCGATACAGATAAGGAAAACAGTAAGAATGCCAAAAATATATATTTTGGTAATGGCTGTCCTAACAGTAACGCAAAAGCAGAAAGATACTATATACGTTGTGTAAAAAATAAATAATATTTTTTATATTGTTACAAATTACGTAAAATGGGAGAGGTTTTCTCTTAATTAACAGTTAGTTAATGAAGATAGGCTATAATCCTTATACTTAATTTGTTCAAGGATTTTTATGAAGCGTATTTTTTCAATGCAAATGGCAGTACTTATGCTATTTTTATTTGGGGTTATCATAGGTGGGGCCACATTTGTGGAAAATGACTATGGTACACAGACAGCACAGGCACTAATCTATAAAACAAAATGGTTTGAGGCTTTTTTAGCCTATTTTATTGCTATTTTGATCTATAACATGCTCAAATATAAATCGTATAAAACAAAACTACCCGTTTTTCTTTTTCACTTTTCATTTCTTATCATAGCTATAGGGGCATTGATAACACGTTATATAGGGTATGAAGGTATTATGCATATACGTGAGGGTGACACAAGCAATATCATGGTTTCAGATGTAAAAGTGTTGCAGATGCATGCTGTTAACGGTGATAAAAATGCCACACTTGAAAAAGAGCTATATTTCTCTACAATGACTGGGAATACGTTAATACAAAGTTTAAAGGTCGGAGATAAGACCGTTACCATGGAACTTCTCAAATATTTACCGACAGTGCATGAAGAAGCAATACCTTCGCAAGAGGGTGAAAAACTTTTAGAAATGAAAATATCTACAGGTCAAAAAGGAGAGATCTACTATTTTGCCAAAGGTGAGAAAAAAGATTTTGGCGGTTTTTATGTAGGGTATGAGATCACACCTACAACCGATAAACCTACCTTTCTTATAAAAGATGATGCTGAAGGATATGTAGTTGAATTCCCTTTTATACTTAAAACACTGAACATGAATGATAAAACTTCCGGTGAGCTAAAAGGCGGAGAAAATGTCTTTAAAAATAGAATGTTATACCGTTTTGGTCCTAATGCCATTGTACTTAAAGATGTACATGAAAAAGCCATTTTAAAACTTGATTCTCATGATATCAAGACACAAAGAGGTCAAGCAGAGTACATGCAGTGGAAAGTAAGTGTTGGTGATGTATCTAAGATCATTACGACAAAACCGCACAAGGGTAAAACAGGGAAAATAGAACAACTCGATCTAGATGGTGTTCATATTGATATTCGTGTAGGTGCGAAGCTTATTGATATACCTTTTTCTATTAAGCTTGAAGATTTCGAATTAGAACGTTATCCTGGTTCTATGACACCTGCGTCTTACTCCAGTAAGGTTGTGCTCATAGACAAAGAACAAAATATTACCATGCCGTATCATATCTATATGAACCATATACTTGATCATAGAAATTATCGTTTTTTCCAGTCTTCCTATGATGGAGATGAAAAAGGAACGGTACTCTCAGTGAACCATGATCCGGGAACACTGCCTACATACATTGGCTATTTACTGTTGACTATTGGTATGATCTGGTCTCTTTTCCTTCCAAGTGGACGTTTCCAAAAGTTGCTTAAAGGTGCGAGAAAACTACAGTCTACTGCTGCAGCTTTTGCATTGGTAACACTGTTGGCATTAAACCCTCAAAGTCTTCATGCCGCATCACCAAAGGTAGAGGATGATGTTTTAAAAACCATGCAGTCCTATAACCTGGCACATACCAAGAACTTTGGTACTCTCCCCGTACAGGATCACCAGGGCCGTATGAAACCAATTGATACTGTGGCACATGATATCATTGCAAAGATCACAGGGCGCTCCGCATTGTACGATCTTGAACCAACACAAATGTTACTCGGCATGGTCATGCAGCCCGAACTGTACCAAAATGTACCGATGATCAAAGTAGGGCACAAAAAGATCGCTCTAAATATAGGTATACCTGAAGATACAAAATTTGCCAAATTCTCAGATTTCTTTTCAGAGGTAGATGGATCTTACAAAATTTTTGATGCTGTAACACAGGCGAGTCGAAAAAAACCATTGGAAAAAACACAATATGACAAAGAACTGATCAAGATCGATGAGCGTGTCAATGTTGCTTTTATGGCATATCAAGGTTCACTGCTACGTATTTACCCTAAACCAAACGATGCAGGTAATAAGTGGATGGCTCCTATGGATGCACTTAAAGAGTATCCTAAAGCAGAGGCAGATGCTGTACGTATCAGTATCTCTGCGTATTTTCAAATGGTCGCACAAGGCCTTAAAACAGGTGATTGGAAAAATGCAGATATTGCTTTAAGAGGTATTAGACAGTATCAGGAAAAATATGGTGCAGCAGTGATCCCGAGTAAAAGTCATATTGATATGGAGATCAAATACAATAAATTTGGACTCTTTGGTAAGTTGGTACCTCTCTATTTGGTATTGGGATTACTCCTGCTTATCTTTGCCTTTATTAATGTCATTAAACCTTCTTTCCCGATGAAATGGATCATGCGCATTGCCTGGGGTATTTTTGCCCTTGGTTTTGTGATCCATTTGACAGGGCTTGGTATACGTTGGTATATTGCAGGGCATGCCCCTTGGTCCAATGCCTATGAGTCTATTGTCACTATTGCTGCGGCAACGATGGTAGCAGGTATTATTGTGGCAAGAAAGTCACCATTCGCATTGGCCGGTGCAGCTATACTTGCAGGGGTTACCATGGGTGTAGCACATATGAACTTCATCAACCCGGAGATCACCAATTTGGTTCCGGTACTAAAGTCTTATTGGCTGATGGTACACGTGGCAACGATCATCTCTGGTGATGGCTTTTTTGGACTGGGGTCTATCTTGTCTCTTCTTGTACTTATTTTGTATGTGCTTAGAGGTAAAAATGGCAATGAAAACATTGACCGTTCCATTAAAGAGTTAACAAACCTTGCTGAAATGGGACTTATTATCGGGCTGTTCTTGCTTACTATAGGAAACTTCCTTGGGGGTATCTGGGCAAATGAATCTTGGGGACGTTACTGGGGTTGGGATTCTAAAGAGACTTGGGCAGCGGTGACCATACTTATCTATGCTACGGTACTTCACTTACGGTTTATCCCATCGTTGAAGTCAAATTTTGTATTTAACGTGGCTTCGACATGGGCATACTTTTCAGTCTTAATGACTTACTTTGGTGTGAACTATTACCTCTCCGGACTTCACTCCTATGCAGCAGGTGATCCTGTACCGATTCCTATGTGGGTTTACTATGGTGTGGCCGGATTATTTGTATTGACGCTCTTGGCTGCGAGAAATAGACATTTAAAATAATATATTTGCAGGTCGGGATCTCCTCTTCCCGACATATGTTTAATCGTTTGAATATATTTTTTATTTTTAATAATATCTTAGATATAAATTGATAATGTAAAACTTTTATTTTATGCTAATTTTTGTCGGGAAGAGGAGATCCCGACCTACGGTTTTAGAATTCTTTTAATAGCTTCCGAACAAACTGTTAATCCAACAGCACCTGTTACAGCCACACAAGATCCCTTCACTTTACACTTGTCTTCTTCTGGAGAAAATACTACTAAAAAATTTCTGTCAAATTTTGCTTTTTTGAGTTCATTGCGTATTTTACGTGCAAGGGCATCACCATGAGTTTTCCAGATGGAGGCTACTTCTATTTTATTTGTGTCGTATCGTTTTGCAGACCCCAGAGCCATAATGAGTTTTTTGTAACATTTCTTGGCGACTTCTATCTTCACTTTGGTGGTGTCTGCAGCATCTATAACGATGTCATAGGGGTCAAAATCAAAAGAGGCTACCCAAGCCATGTCCATATGTTGATGAATGCTTTTTACACCAGGGTAGAGCATCTGTAGCCTATCTACTTTTACTTCACCTACGGCTTCTGAGCCTATCTGTCTGTTTTGGTTGCTTTCATCATAAACATCAAAATCAAGTATGGTAATGTCAGAGACACCTGAGCGGTAAAGACAGTCGAGCGCATAAGAACCTACACCACCTACACCGAGTATGAGTATTTTACTCTTTTGTAACTTCTCAAAATCTGCATCACCAAAGAGCATACGGCAACGTTCAAATCTCACAGCCATTCTCCCAGTTTTTCTATGTCATCGTGGGAGGTCATATCCAAATGTACGGGTGTGACAGATACATAGCAGTCATTAATAGCCTCAAAATCAGTCACATGTCCTTTTGTCTCCATCCATTCAAGTCTTGGTAAACCTATCCAGTAATATTCAGCCCCTCTTGGGTTATGATGTACTTCTGCATGAAATCCGTACTTTTTATTGCCAGCACGCGTGACTTTAAAGCCTTTACATGCTGAACTTGGAACAGGGGGGATGTTGACGTTAAGAAATTTACGTTCAGGCAGAGGAAATGTATCTGAAAATATCTTTTTTACCAGGGTGGCAATGCTCTCTTTCGCCAGCTCATAGCCATAGTTCTTTATGCTCGCACCATCACTCCTGTAGACTTGTGAGATGGCTATGGCAGGTATGCCCTGAAGGACTGCTTCCATGGCTGCTGATGCTGTACCGGAGTAGGTAATATCTTCACCCATATTTGCACCTATGTTAATACCGGATATGACAATATCAGGTTTTTCATCTTCAGTAAAAAGTTTGTTAAGGGAGAGAAAAATACAATCGGTTGGTGTGCCGTCATCAAGTTTGTAGAAATCTTTTTCGAGTTCTACAAAGTGTAAAGGTCTGGTGAGAGTGAGTGAGTGTCCGCAGGCAGATTTTTCTGTAGTAGGGGCTACAACAGTCACATGTCCTAAAGGTTTAAGTGCTTCAACCAAGGCTAAAAGCCCTTTAGAGTCAAAGCCGTCATCATTGGTGATCAATATTTTTTTCATCTCACTACTTTTTATATTATTTTGTGAAATTATATCTTTATTTTTGTAACATTCCCATCTTTAATGCTAATGTCTATGATCGTTTTCCCTGTTTCAGATTTTATGACTATGGTACCATCAAATGTTCCCTCTTTAAAAAATACTTTTCTGGCTTTTCCTGTGGGGTTATAGATCTTGCCTGCACCTCTTTTTTGACCATTGACATAAGGGGTTTCATATTTCAGTTTCCCTGTTTTGTAATATGCTTTGAACATGCCGTCAAGCATGTTGTTTTTGAAAGGGATCTCATAGCGAAGTTTACCCGTTCTGTAATACTCTTTCAGTACACCATCCAAGTTACCCTCTTTGAAGGGGATCTGCACAGTATATTTACCTGTTTCATAATACTCTTTCCATATACCATCCAGCAGTTCACCCTTGTAAGATATATTCGATTTTGTTTTACCATTGTCATAGTACTCTTTTATGGTGCCTTCTGGAGCATTTGTTTGCGCAACTATATTTGATGATAAAAGGCCAAGTAGCAGTATATATTTTATAAGAGACATTATGTTTCCTCCCTTGTCTGTTTTCTTCTCTCTTTACCCTTATATGTATTGGTATCTTGAGAGGGTGTGACATCTCTGAAATCTTTATGCAGTTGTACCCCTGCCATTTTTTCAAA
>DQVY01000124.1 GCA_015661535.1 Sulfurovum sp.
AAAGAGAAATTCCAACCCCAAGAGATCCTTGACAGTTTTCCTACCATTTCCCAAGAACCTTTATGGGAACTATGGGACAACAAACCGGAACACCCCCCTGAATAGTCCTAAAGTATTCCACGATGAATAATGACAATAATTGCGCCTACCTCCCTGGAAAAAGTATGCGTATGTCTTCAAAACAAGTGGAAGATGTTTCCATTACATTTGCTACAAATGTAACACAAAGAGGATGGAGACGTTTTGGCAGACACTTTTTTTACCCTTCCTGTGTAGACTGTACCGAATGTAAAAGTATGCGTATAGATATAAACAACTATAAATATTCCAAGTCTCAACGGAAAATAATCAATAAAAACGAAGAGACTAAAATTGTGATACAAGAACCAAATATCTCCCAGGAACGTATTGATCTCTACAACAAATACCATCTTTATAAAGCCAAAAAAGATGGATGGAAGCACACAAATATTACAGGGAAAGAGTACTATGAAAACTTTGTAGATGGTGCCTACGACTTTGGTAAAGAGTTATTGTATTTCATAGATGACAAACTTGTTGGGGTTGACCTCATCGATATTTTAGATGATGGTATCTCTTCTGTATACTGCTATTATGATCCGGATTATCCACGTTTTTCTTTAGGTACATACTCATTACTCTATGAGATAAAACTTGCCCAGACCTTGGGTCTTGAGTGGATCTATCTTGGGTACTGGATCGATGGGTATAAAGCGTTTGAATATAAAGAGAATTTCCAACCTATACAAATACTTGAAGGCTACCCCCGTATTGCGGAACAACCTCAATGGAAACCGTGGCGTAGGGTCGATACAATCGACCCTAGATAAATATGAATGGTCGATTATATCGACCCTACGGTTTTTCTGCACCATTTTAAAAATAATCTATCAGCGTTCACGCGTTTGTCTATCTCT
Source organism: Sulfurovum sp. (assembly GCA_015661535.1). Taxonomy (GTDB): domain Bacteria; phylum Campylobacterota; class Campylobacteria; order Campylobacterales; family Sulfurovaceae; genus Sulfurovum. Next base: position 939 of record DQVY01000124.1, read on the forward strand.
TTTCCCTCTACAATGTACTGGGCTAACCATTTAGCCATCAAGGGCGCAAACACAAAACCCCGTCCACCAAGCCCATTCAAGATATAAAGATTCTCTACATAGCTGAATTCCGGTTTGGCACCCCGTACAATTTCCGGATACTTTTCCAACATATATGCTACATCTATCACCTTCCCCACAAGAGGAAAATAGTCTTTAGACCCTGCTCGCATACCACAAAAAAGCTCTTTTAATGCCAGATCTGATGTTTCTATGAGGGCTGAAGCTTTTTCTTTGAGACTGAGGGCTTCAGCTTCCCTGCAAGGCTGTACCTCTTTTACCTCTTTTTCATGTGTCGCACCCAGTTTAAGAATGCCGTCTATGTTTGCACCAACAGACATAGCCTGATGCATACTCACCTTTAATTCAAGGGCAGTGTTAAAATCTCCACGTGTCCCCCATGTACCTCGTATACCCATATAACGCAGGTCTGACAAGTTGCTTTCATGTCCTGTAGCCAAAATGATATTTTTGGCTTTGATTGTCGGGAAGAGGGCATCCTGACCTACAATAATCCAAGCATTGTCTTCCCGATGTAATACCATAACTTCCACCATCATAATATCGATATCACTCAACAAATTTTTACATACCGCTACCGCATCACAGTCTCCAGCATCGGGAAAATAAAAGCTGTTAAAATGTGCTTGTATACCTAAGGCATCCAGTTTCTCTTTTGTGTAGATCTCATATGCTGTATCATTAAATTTTTCATACTCTGAAAACTTCTCTGCATCCACCTCATCTTTAGGCAGTCGGATCACACCTGTTTGGTGAAAATATTCTGGACATGTTTTGAGGTAAAATTCTTTGGCAAAAGAGAATGCTTCATTCGTGAGTGTTTGAAGAGGAGAACCTTTACCGATCTTTGGAGAAACAAAAGCCCCCGCAGCCCCGGAGCCACCAGAAGCAATACCCTTTTTATCGAGTACCAATACTTTTTGATCTTGTTGTGTAAGCATGTAGGCAGCAGTAGCACCCGCTATACCTGCCCCTATGATGATGGTATCGTAGAGTTTAAGCACGATCCCTAAACCGTGATCTCTTTAATATCCGCTATATCTTTAAATGTCTTATATACAGACCCAATGGTATGCAGTCTATTGGTTTTTAATGCTTCATCGTCAGCATTGACCATGACATCATCAAAGTACGCATCAAGTTCACGTTTGAGACCAAACAGTGCTTCGAGTTGTGTTTTGTAGTCTGGGTAGTCACTGTTGATCACTTTTTCATAAGCATTGTAGAGTGTGACCTCGGCATCTTCTTTGAAAATCGAGGTGTCAATAGCAAGTTCAGCATTCAAGTCTAAATCTTTTGAAATATTTGCCACACGTTTAAATGTAGAGAACTGCTCTTTAAAAGTGTCGGAATTTACGATCTCATTGAGTGCAGATACTTTTTTGGCTATCTCATTAATGTCACGTTCACCTGATGCCAATACCGAAGCAATCACCGATGGATTTGCATCAAGTGATTTATTAATACGTTCTATAATAAACTCTGAAAGCAGGTTTGTATCAAACGCATTATAATTCCCTTTTAACAAGGTAATAATATCATCGATGTTAAAGCCCAAATCATATTGGGTCACGATGCGTACCATCCCATTTACTGCACGACGTAAGGCAAAAGGATCTTTAGACCCTGTAGGTATACGCCCTACAGAGAAGAGACCAAAAAGTGTATCTAGTTTAGCTGACATTGCAACAATACTGGAAAAAATAGAAGTAGGCAACTCTGCACCCTCTCCTACTGGCATATACTGTTCTTTTATGGCA
>DQVY01000217.1 GCA_015661535.1 Sulfurovum sp.
CATCTTCAAATACAAAGCTTCCACTTTAGAACGTGCCCAAGGTGTTTTGCGTAAAAACTTCAAACAGGACTTTATACTGGGGTTATTGTTAAAACAGTTAATTCTTATCAATTGGTCTAAGGCATCCCAGCCATAATGTGCTTCCAGCTCTTCAAGTATCTGTTGTAGTTTTATCCCGTGCATAGGGTTATTTTTATGTTCATTATTTTGCATTTGCAATTATTTCACATTTTCCATAATTTGTTGGTTAATCTCTTTTCTACTATGCTCACTCTCGGCATCCAACTCACCTACGAGATCAGCCCGTATATAAATAGTCAATTTTGCCAAAGCATGAGCGATCAAACTGCTGTCTTCTATACTGACATGCTTATCTTTTACTACAGTTTCATTAAAAACATCTAAAAAATTTCTATACTCTTCCAGTACTCCCGGAGAAGCAAAAATAGCCAAGCGATGGGTATCAAACTTTAATTTCATTAATTCTTTTTGTGTGATATTTTCACTGATCACGATCTCTTCAAGTGTATCAATAAGATCTTGATACATTTGTGTTTTCAGTTCAATGAATTTTACACTCTGCTCTTTTTCAACTTCTACTGAGGTTTGTTTATTGAGTAGCATCGCGGTAATAAGTATTGTAGCAATAGTTCCCAACACAATAAGCAAGATCTCTTGCGTAAAGGGCATACTGTCCGTTATTTTATACCCTAGACGGAGGAAAAAATATCCTCCGACAAATACGATAGCACTCAGTATCATTAAGACACTATTCTTTTCGAACCACTTTGTCATACTACTCTTTTATGTTTATTTAACGGAGATACTCTTTGTCTTGCGTGACTCTTCTTTTTCAAGTCTTACCCTGAGTCTTCCATCTTCATATTTTGCATCCACTTTTGAAGTATCTATGCCTTCAGGGAGTACAAAACTTCTGCTAATCATACCAAAATTACTCTCACAAAGATAATAGTCCTCTTTTTTGACTTCATTTTTCATTTTACGAATGGCTTTGATCGTCAAAATATTATCAGCAATTTGCAGATCAATATCTTCTTTTTTAACCCCTGGCAGGTCTATCTCAATTTTAAAGACATCATTGCCTTCTTTAGCCAAGTTTGCAAAAGGCAAATGACTTGCCACATTGGCAAAAGTATCTTTGGCCACTTCCAGACCATGTTCTAACTTCTCTTCTACATTTTTTCCTATCTCTTTGACTGTATTAACTACTTCCATGATATCCTCCTTATTTGATCTCAATTTTTTTAGGTTTGGTATCTTCTTCTTTAAGTTTAGGAATGATCACTTCCAACACACCGTCACTAGACTCTGCATGGATGTTTTCCACATCTATTTTTTCCGGAAGCGTAAAACTTCTGCTGAATTTTCCATAGACAGACTCAACTCTGTAGTAGTCCTCTTCTTTGGCTTCATCTTTGAGTTTACGCTCTCCTGAGATGGTCAAGACATTGTCTTCTGTTGTTATCTCTATATCTTCTTTTTTGATCCCTGGCAGGTCCAACTCAACATGATAGGCAAACTCACCCTCACGTGTATTCACTACGGGAACAAATGTAGAGAGGAAATGTTCTTCTTTTACCTCATCAAGTTGATTTAACAGTTGATTCAGTACATCAACACCTTGTCTTGTACCTGTTCTGCTGTATGGGTTATATCTTTTTACTAACATCATAAACTCCTTTTATTTTCTACTTGTCTTTTCAGACGATTTTTCTGAAAAAACTTTTTCTTTAAACTCTTTTAATGATGACTTCAGTGTTTCAAAAAGCTTTTCTGCTTTATTTGGTCCTTTGATCTCTTTTTGAACCGTTTCTATTTGATCTTGCAACACTTTATAGGTCGTTTCACTTTTGCTTACATAGCCAAGTGCATGCGCGACTTTCAAACTTTCACTTGCACCGTCAAGGTACAGTAATGCCCTCTCTTTATCTTCTTTAGAGACAACTTCCGCTGCTACGATAAGGTCTGTGGCTTTTGCCAGCGGGATAGGTATAATTCTTGTCACTTCAGTAAAGGTACTCAATGCAATAGAAAGGACATCTTTTGCCTTATCCAGCTCACCACTGTGTACATACTTCGCAGCCAATTTCAGTGCATCCGGGTATGAACCTAACGGTAATGAGACCGTGGTGATGTCTATTTCACTTTGAAGCGGTAACATTAAGGCTCTTGCTTCTTGTACTTTATTTTTATTAAGCAGTGTTCTTACTGCAGTTAATGCTGTCTCTACATCTTTACTTGTTCCCACAAATTCATTCACCCTGATCACCGAATCAATAGGCAGTAACTCTGGTACTTTTTTAGATGCCAGGATCACTTCTAATTTCCCCAGGGCACTTTCAAGTTTTTCAGTAGCACCTTTCGCATCTTTTTTCTCTAAAGCCAACAATGCTTCATGTGCATTTTTGAGTGAGGTTACAGCCTCTTGCACCAATGTTGCTTCTTGTGCTTTCGCATCACTCTTTGCATTGTTTACAGAAACTTTGTTGACCTCTTTGACACTTGCGTCTTTTGACGCAATCTCTTTTGCCTGCAATCCTCCTGTTAAA
>DQVY01000129.1 GCA_015661535.1 Sulfurovum sp.
AGTATTGAAAGATCTATAGATATATCTATAGGAAATATTCAAACAGTTGTTGAAAGAACGAAATTTTATGACAAAATAAGAGATGTAAAACTCAACGACAAACAACAAAAAGTCATCAAGCGTTTGATGGATATGGGGAAAGGTAATTTTGAAGGTGAATTGACCAACAAAAAATACAGAGTATTGACAAAAACTAATGCAGTCACCGCCTCTAGACACTTAAAAGACTTGGTAAACAAAGGTATTTTATATGAGGTTGAGGGGTATGGAGGAAGAAGTGTGAGGTATGCGTTGAGTATAGATACTTAGAAAATAAGTTAAATGTAGTAACGCCCAAAGCAGGGCGTTAAAGGAGGAAGAAGTATTAGTTTACTGCTACTTCAACTTCAGTACCTTCCCAGATACCGTGTTTAGTACAGTAACCGTGAGCAACTAATTTCAATTTTTTACCTGTTGGGATAATTGTGAATGTAGTTGTGTTGTGTGCTTTGATGTTACCAAGAGTTCCTGGAACATATGTTGCTTGTGCTAATTTAGTTTCACCGTTGAAAAGAGTGATTGACTCAATGTAGTGATCGAAATCATCTGGGTGAGTATATTCGTTACCCATTTTAACTGTTACTTCAAATGGCTCACCAGCAGTTGCTGTATCTGCACATGTGATGAATGGTGAGTGTCTGTCGATAAGGTCTTTTTTCGCTTCTCTATCTACTTCGCTGATGTCTACGTATTTGTTAATTTTTGGCATATTATTTCCTTTTATGTGTTTAGATAGCGAAATTATAGCACAAGTAAATTTAAATAGGATAAAACTTGTCTTATTTTATAGAATTAATTTTCATCAAGGCATCATGCATATCAAAATAGGCAATAAAAAACTCAAATATGACACGCCAGAACATTTCCATAAAAAGTAACATAAAGAAAAAGATAATAAAAAAGATAACACGCTGTTTAGGGGTAAGTATGGATCTTTCTGTATGCGAAATGTCAGGTAAATAGGTTGTTTTAATACGGAAGGTAACATAGAAACATAAAACAGGAATCAGCAGTACACCTATATAGTACATCATAATAAGTAGGGAGGGTGTAATGAAAGTTTGAAAGCTTAAAAAATCCTGCATGGGTATCCTTTACAATAAGTATACACTAGCAAGCTAAAGATAGTTTGGTTATATTGGAAATAATAAAAATTTTTTTGGAGAGTGAATATGAGCAAAAGAACTAAAGAGGAAGCCATTAAAGGTGCATTTTTTGGAGCACTTGCAGGAGATGCCCTGTGTTTAGGCAGCCATTATGAGTATGATGCACAAAAGATCTATGCAGCCTATGGAAACAAATCTATAGAAACATTTATGAGTCCTGGCGAGATGATGGGTGGTCAGACGCATGGCATAGGCTGGGGTGAGCGTAACTACCATCCCGGTAAAAAAGCAGGAGGGACAACAGACTATGGTGACTATAATATTTTAGTGTTAGAACACCTTGCAGCAACTGCTGATCCGCCTCGTGCATTTGATGTGGCAGCGCTCATACCCCACTGGATGAACCGCTTGACAAACAATTGGGGTTCATGGATCTGTACAATGACCAGAGAAACCTTCGCACAGGTGCAGGCAGGGAAACCTGTACATATGCTTGGAGGTATCTCCAATGCGATGGCCATACGACATGTAGCAGCACATGCCTACTATGATGATGAAGAAACGTTGGCAGAAGTGGCTAGAAAATCGATGTTCACCCATACCAGTGAAGAAGCGCTTAGCGGTGGGGAGTTTTTTGCACGGGTGACACATAGAGTAATAGAGGGGGCACATCCGAGAGATGCTATGGAAGAGGTTGCCATACATATGAGCCCGTTCATCTCTTCTAAAGTATCGCAGGCTATTGGTAAATACCAGGAAGCAACAGATGAAAACACTCAACTCTCTAAAGAACCGTTCGTTGATGACCTTGCGCTCACATCTATGGCAAAACTTTGGGACATAGGAAGGTCAGAACCTATACGTGTAGGCAAGGCCAGTCCAACGGAAGGAACATTGCCTGGTTCAGTGTATTTCATACTCAAATATGCAGATGAAGAAGAGGGACTTAAACAGGCACTTCAAGCCAATACGATGGTAGGAGGAGACAATGCTTCTCGTTCTATAGCCATTGGTATGGTATTGGGTGCCTATAAGGGTATAGATGCTATTCCTAAAGTCTGGAAAGAGAGTTTGGATGATTGGGAATATTGTGATAATTTACTCAATAAGTTACCTTTGTTAAAAGGCTAAGGTAAAAAGTTTTAGAAAGTCTGAAGTGTTTTATGCATTCCCATCGAGATGATGGGAAGTAGAGAACTCTTAGGAAGCTTGTGTATAAAGATGTTTTGCTTTTTGAACGTGGAAGTTAAGTCCTATCTCTTTTTCTGTACATCCAAGTGCAAGTGCAACCATTTGCGGCATGTGTAACACAGGCAGTTCTACATCACGACCCATCACTTTACCAATGCTGTCTTGGTACGTATCCATTTTGAGGTGACAGAGCGGACATGGTGTGACCATAAGGTCAGCATTGTTGTCTACTGCATCCAGCAGAGCATTACCGGCAAGTACTTCTGAAGTATGGTTTGCCTGAAGTTCAACATGGAAACCACAACATTTGTTTTTACTTTCATAATTTACCGGGTTACCTTCAAGTGCAGAGATTAGGTTGTCCAGAGAAGTAGGGTTGTATGGGTTTTCACGACCATTTGCCTCTTCATGTAACTCTGAAGGTCTGATGTTGTGACAGCCGTAGAATGGTGCAATGTTCAAGTGTGAAAGCGGTACTTCTACTTTGTCTTTTATCTTGTCTAAACCATATTCGTCTATGAGTGTATAGAGGAAGTGTTTGATCTCTGATGTTCCCTTGTACTCTAGTCCTACTTCTGCCAGTTTCTCATTGACCTTTGCTTTAAGTTCCGGGTCATGGTCAAGTGCATGTTTTGTCATGGCAGAGTTAAGTTGACAGGTATTACATATGGTGATCATTGTAAGTCCTAACTTTTCTGCGTAACAGATGTTACGTGCGTTGAGTACGTGTGCTAAAAATTCGTCAAAATCTTGCAGGTGAGAGGCTCCACAACAGGAAGCTTCTTCTAAAATAGTGATCTTGATACCAAGTTTATCGGCTACAGCTAAGGTAGAAGATAAAAGTTCAGGTGTAGACTGTTTTGCCGTACATCCTGTAAATAATGCATAGTGTAATTGTTCGCTCATCTTTTTCTCCTTACAGCTTGTTTGTTTGTGAAATTTCGATGAGTTTTTGTACTTCATCAAGATTTTTAATTTTTGGAATAGAATTAATGAAAGGGATACCTGAATGCCAGTGTATTTTTCCTACTTTCATCATTTTAAATGCGGTACCAAGGTGTTTGTACATACCTAAATATCCCTCAGAATAGGTCACAATGTCTGCTTCATCTAAATAACCGGTCTTTTTCATACCTCTTAAAAAGCCTTCAGCATGACGTGTGGCTACATTTGACTCAGCGATGCCGCGTACAAACTGTAAGTTGTGAAGTTTACCGATCTTTTCAATAGGATTGATCTCTTTTGGACAGGCTTCTGCACATTCAAAACATTTCACACAGTCCCAAACACCAGAACCACCTTCAGCAGTGATCTCAAGACGCTCATCACCTGCTTCATCTCTAGTATCTACAGTAAATCTGTAGGCAGTATTCAGTGCAGCAGGTCCGAGGAAGGCATCATTGACCTCCAAAGCAGGACAAGAGTAGTGACATGCACCACATTGAATACAAAGATCAGAGTCCAGGAAGTTGTTAAACTCTTCTATACTTTGTTTGCTTTCATGTTCTGGACGCGGATCGATTTCTGAAACGACATACGGTTTAACCGCAGCATGTTTTTCCCAGAAGTCTGATTTGTCTATGATCATGTCTTTGATGGCACGTTTTTTTGAACTAGGTTCAATAACGAGTTCGTCACCAAAAAGTTCAACGAGCTCCAGGGCATTGACCTTACATGCCAACGTTGCTTTACCGTTGACTTTGATGGCACAGGCACCACAAATACCATGACGGCAGCTTCGACGGTAAGAAAAAGATCCGTCGTGCTCCCACTTGATACGGTTAAGGAGATCAAGAATAAGTTCGTCTTTTCCTACTTCCATCGTGTAGTGCTTATAGTATGGCAGATAGTCTGTCTCAGCATTAAATCTAAATGTTTTTAAGGTTACTTTTTTTAATTGACTCATTCTGCTCTCCTAGTACTTTCTTTCCATTGGCTCAAATTTACCCTGCGTTACTTTACCCCATTGGATGTCTACATTGTAGTCTTCATCCATTGTAGCATAGGTATGCACCATAAATTTCTCATCATTTCTTGTTGGGAAGTCTTCACGGAAGTGACCCCCGCGGCTCTCTTCACGTTTAAGTGCACCAACTACCACTATTTTTGCAGACTCTATCATGTGTCCTAACTCTATGGCTTCCTGTAAGTCTGTATTGAATGTTTTTGACTTGTCATCGATACGAATGTTTTTAAATCTTGCCAAAATATCGTCTATCAATGCCAGTTGTGTATCAAGAGACTCTTTGGTTCTAAAGACGCCAGCATTTGCTGTCATACCTATCTGAAGTTCATCTCTTAATTTTGGTACGGTTTCGTTTCCGTTGGAAGTTTTGATCGTTGTCATCTCATTGATACACTGCTCTGCGTCACTTACTGTTGCTTTGCGTAAAGTAAGACCTTCATCCAGTGCTTTGATCATGTTCTCGCCTGCATGTCTACCAAAAAGCATCGCTTCAAGTACTGAGTTTGCACCCAATCTGTTTGCACCGTGTACAGAGACACAGGCACATTCACCTGCAGCATAAAAACCTTCTACAAGGTCACCCTCTGCATTTTTTTGTACCTGACAGTCAATGTTTGTAGGGATACCACCCATAGAGTAGTGCGCCGTTGCAGAGATGTGGATAGCTTCTTTAAGCATATCTTGTCCCTGGAATGCAATGGCAAGTTCACGAAGCTCCGGCAAACGTGTAAGGATGATCTCAGGATCAAGGTGTGTAAGGTCTATGTTTACAGACTGACCATCTTTACCTACACCGCGTCCTTGACGTACTTCCTCCATAATAGCACGGGAAACAACATCTCGTGAAGCAAGCTCCATAGCATTTGGTGCATATTTTTCCATAAAACGCTCACCAAGAGAGTTAAAAAGACGGCCACCTTCACCACGTGCTGCTTCAGAGATAAGTACCCCTGAACCACCTAGACCACTTGGATGGAACTGTACAAATTCCATATCTTCAAGAGGTAGACCTTTTCTTGCTACAATGGAGAGTGCATCACCTGTGTTCGCATGGGCATTTGAGTTAAATCTGTAGAGTCTACCATTACCACCTGTGGCAAACATGGTTGCCTTCGCATTGAAAATGGCTACTTCAGAGTCTTTAATATTATAGGCAATGACACCGGAAACTTTGCCATCTTCATAAATGATATCACCTGCATACCACTCGTCAAATACTTCAATACCTGCACGGTCTGCCTGCTCATAAATAGTTTGAAGCAGGGTAAGCCCTGTTCTGTCTTTTGCATAACAGGCACGTGGCTGTGACTGCCCGCCGAAAGGACGAATGGCAATGTCGCCTTTGTCATCACGTGAGAATACTGCTCCCATACGTTCAGCCCATCTGATAGTCTCAGGAGCCTTTGAACACATAAGTTCAACACAGTCCTGGTCTGCAAGGTAATCAGAACCCTTTACGGTGTCAAATTCGTGAAGTTCAGTAGAGTCTTCTGCACCAAGCGCAGCATTAATGCCCCCCTGTGCAGCACCAGAGTGAGAACGTAAAGGGTGAAGTTTAGTGATAACCGCAGTCTTTTTCCCTGCTTCTGTCAGCTCTTTGGCCGCAGCCAAACCTGCCAATCCGGAACCAACGATAACTGCATCATATTCGTAGATTTTAATATCTGAGTTTTTGCTCATAGAAGTCTATCCTTTTTAGTACATAATAATTTTATATTAGCGTAGTGTAGGTTAATATTAGGGAAAATAATAGAATATTTTTTAGAATATACGGGGGAGTGTTACAGAGTGTTGCCACTCCATGAAGGTTAAGAAGGGCAGCAGCACTTGTCGAAGCTATGCTGCGACAACAGAAAATTGTGCCATGAAATCTTCTGTAGAGAGCAGCTCCAGGCCTATCATTTTTCTACCTATCGTATTTTCAATAGAAGAAAAGTTGTCAATGAACATATCAAGTACAGCGGGATCTTCAACAATTAGAACTTCAGCGCCGGCATCATAAGCATCTAAGAGTGTTGCCCCTGCTTTTTTAAAGGCAAGTTCTCTGTTGTCATCCAGCAGTGTAAGACCTGAGAGTTTACATGCTCTTGAAAAATGAATACCCTTCATACCTTTTTCAGCGATAAAAGCATGCATTTGATCATGTGAGGCCAAGCCCGTATAATGGGCTACTTGCTTCTCTTCAAGATTTTCTATGGTGATACGCTTTCTCGGCATAGGCACAGGGGCTTTTACTTCTTCTTTCTCTTTTTTAGAGAAGTGTGCAATGATCTGAGAACAGAGTGACGGTTCGGGTTCCGGATTTGCCATAGCTTTTAAGGCATTAATGGTCTCGGTATGGTCTTCTGCATTAAAAAGATTGTTCTCATATTCGCAGTCCATGAGTCCTGAATCAGCAGCAGTGATTGCCTGTAAAATGGCTTCGGTATGCTCTGAACCTTCAGAGATCATTTTATGTGCAAGGATGAGAACGGCATCCCCAATATAGCTGTGGTCAAAGTTTTCTGTTTCAGAGGCATAGTGCAGGGCATAAAGCGTTTTATAGTATGTCAGGTCAGCTTCACTAGCATAAGGTTCCAACAGTGCATAAGATGCCATAAAATCATCATCATTTATAATGAGTCCGTTATTGGAACGATAGGACTTCACAGGATCAATTTGCAATTCGTTACCAAGCTTTGCAACAATAGACTGGATAGACTGCGTACCTTCTGTAACCAAACCATTGATTTTCATGAAAAGATTATCTGTGGGGAACGAAAAGTTTTCATTTTCAGCCTGTATCTTTAGCAACAGATCTTTTGCTGTTTCTTCCTCTTCCATACTGATCGTAAAGTGTTTATAATAAGGCAGATAGTCTGTTTTTGCATTAAAAAAGAATGCTTTGATATTTAGTTTCTGTGACATAGGTATCTCCAAGATATTTATTAGCTTGAGTATAGCTTACAAAGGCATGAAAGAGGCAATATCATCTTTAACTCATATAAAAATACTTTAACTATGTTACAATTTTGCCAAAATTAAGATAATTAAAAAAGTGAGTAGAATCATGCCTGTACAAGATAAAGAACACTACCTGATCAATAAACTGAGTTCAAAACATATTGGTGATGATGCCGCTGTTATAGGTGATACCTTATACAGTATGGATGCTTTTTTTGAAGATGTACATTTTAAACG
>DQVY01000258.1 GCA_015661535.1 Sulfurovum sp.
GCATGCAGCCTTTTTCTGCTACCTTCCTTTATGAACAGTATTCACTCTACCAGAATGCTTCATTGGAGACTTTTGATGTTTGGTTCTTGGAAAAATACCCTGATCATGAAGAGGTGATGGATATCTACCTCGATATCAGTTCTGAGTTTGAAAAAGAGAAAATCGAGTATGGTTTTGCTTCATTTAATGACCTTTTGCTGCGAATGAACAGACACTTGGAAACGAACACAATTCCTTTTACCGAAGTCCTGGTAGACGAATATCAAGATACCAATACCCTGCAGTCTGCGCTGATCGATACCTTAAAGCCAGAGTCACTTTTTTGTGTAGGCGATTATGACCAGAGTATTTATGCCTTTAATGGTGCGAATATTGAGAATATTGCTACCTATTCAACACGTTACCCCAATGCAAAGGTATTTACCTTAAAGACAAACTACCGTTCTACTGCACCCATTTTGTCCTTGGCAAACAGGGTAATAGAGCGTAATGAACGTATCTATCCCAAGAAGCTTGAAGTAGGGCGTGAAGTGAAAGCCTATCCGCCTAAGTTACTGATGTATAATGATCTGTTTGAGCAGTATCAGTCCATTGCTCATGGGATCAAACAGACCCATGTGCCTAACGATCAGATCGCTGTGATATTTCGGAACAACTCCTCTGCAGATGGTGTGGAAGCTTCGTTGCGAGAGTATGGCATACCGTGTAAGCGTAAAGGCGGTACAAGCTTTTTTGATGCCAAAGAGATCAAGTTTTTACTAGACCTCATGTCGCTGCTTGTCAATCCTAAAGATATGATGGCATTTATTCATGTCTTTGAATATGCTCGGGGTGTGGGTTCTGCTTTGTCTAAAGAGTTTTTTCAGTGTTTTTTACATTTTGGAGAGGGTCGTTTTATGCAGGGGGTCTTGTACCCAAAAGTACATGATCTTCCCAAACTGAATCCCAATAAAAACATACAGCTTGGACTTTTTGATGATGACCAGGAGATAGGGTCTGCTGCACGTTTTAAACTCTTGAATCTGGAGAAGGAGATCTATAAACATCCTTTACTCAAACATCCTAAAGTAACCCATGACGGGGTACTTTTCTTTAAAGAGTTTTATACGCTTATGCGTTCCATTCATACATTGGAAAAACCTTCAGATATTTTAAAAGAAGCGATCAATTCTACACTCTATAAAGGTATTGTTGAATTGCTTTCCATTCAACGCGGACGACTTAAATCCGGTGAAGTAGATGAAGAGAAGAAAAAACAGGCAAAAGAGCGCATCAACAGAAAAGCAAGGTTACTGCTTGACCTTTCACGTCAGTACAAAGAGTTAAGACGTTTTGTCAATGCCATGGTACTGGGTGGCAATGAACTGAGTGAAGGTGAGGGTGTGAATCTCTTGACGGTGCATGCTTCAAAAGGTTTAGAGTTCCCCGAAGTATACGTCATAGACCTTGTTGATGGACGTTTCCCTAACAGAAAGATGATGTCAAGTATAGAAGAAGAGAGACGACTTTTTTATGTGGCAGTCACCCGTGCAAAAGACAGATTGTATCTCTCTTTGGCTAAATTTGACAGGGTTAAGAAGATAGACTACAAACCTTCACAGTTCTTACATGAAGCAGGGCTTGTAAAAGGTGAGTTTATAGAGCCTGAAGTGAAAGAGAAGAAGCCTAGGAAAAAGAAAGAAGAAGATCTTTCCTAAGAAAATCTTTTGTCTCTTATACTCATCTGTTTACTGTCCTCATCGACATAGATATCAAAGAGATCTATTTCATCTATGAGGTTACTTAACTTCTTGTAACCATAATTGATGGGAGAAAAAGAGCTTGAATTGTTGATGTATTGTCCGATACTCGCAAGGTTTGCCCACCCGTCTTCGTCCATTGTCTGCTCTACGGCAGTGCGCAGTACATTGACCAGCCATGTGTCCTGACGCATCTCTTTACCTGATTTTCGTACAGGTGCTTGTATGACATCTATGGGTTCATTGCCTTGTCCGACATAGCCTTTCATCAATTTTTCTGTAAAAATAAACTGTGAACACGCAGCCATAAAAGGTTTAGGTGTTTTTTTCTCACCAAAACCAAATACTTTAATACCTTCTGCCTGTACACGCATGACCACAGGGGTAAAGTCTGAATCTGAGGTGGCAAATGCAAAGGCATCTATGTCCTTGGTATGCAGCAGGTCAATAGCATCAATGGTCATCAGAATGTCTGTGGCATTTTTGTTTTTAGAGTAGTCAAACTGCTGTATGGGTTTAATAGCAAATTCCAAAAGTTTGTCTTCCCAGTTCTTGAGATTGTCTTTTGTCCAGTTTCCATAGGCCTGGCGTATGTTCACGATGCCATATTTACTTAGTTCGTTAATGATACCTTCTATAGAACGGTGTGAAATGTTGTCACAGTCAATAAAAAGTGCGATGTGGTCTTCTTTTTTAGTCATGAAGATTCTCCTGGGTTTTAGGTTTATAATAGGTCATCGTACTTCGACCAAACTTTTTGCGTTTCATCAGTTCCAAAGCACCGATTGTATCTGGCATGTCAAGGTTTGTCATGTGTTCGACAATGACCATCTCTGTAACATCTGCATCTAAGCCTTTTATGAGGGCAAGGGTTTTGTCATAGACATCATCCATACCGTCACGGGTAGAGAAGGGAGGGTCAAAGTAAAAGTAGGTCTTTTCTTTAGACTTTTTTACCATTTCATATACCAGTGGGAATTTTTCAAAACTGTCTCCATAAAAGAGATGAGACCTAGAAGCATCTATACGCTTGACATTGCCTTCAAGACAGTGAAATGCGGTTTTGTTGTACTCCATAAAATAACATTGGCCTGCACCACGGCTCAGTGCTTCGAGTCCAATGGAACCTGAACCGGAAAAAACTTCAACAAAGTTTTTATCAATGATGTCAAACTGAAGGGTATTGAACAGGGACTCTTTTAAGATGCCTTTAGAGCTCCTTGTGGTAAAAATATCGGGTATCTCGATCTTTTTACCTTTGTATTTACCCGCGGTGATCGTTGTGGTGAAAATTTTAATTTTTTCTTTTGGGCCTCTTGCCATGAACTCTTTCCCTGCTTTACGTTTATATGCTTTGATTTTAGCGAAATTTCTGTTAAAAATTGACGATGGAGCTTAGGGTATTGATAAGTTTACTGCCTTCTCGTATATCTGAACGTTCTTTACCCGGTTCGGTACTAGTAATGATGGTACGTCCGGTAATAAGTTTGGTTCTGTCTTTTTTGCGTATACCCCAGTAGGTATGCATGATCACAGGTTCATTCTTGAAGTGACCAAGATAAAGTACTATATGTCCGCCTACATGTAAAAGAGAACGGAAGGGTTCTGCTTTTTGGATGATCTTTTTTTTCTTTTTTGCCTTACTGAGGCCTCTTATGTTGATGCGTTTTCCATCTTTTGCCTGTTTACCGGAGTTGCGACGTAAAAAGATGCCAAAAGGACCGAGAAAATCTCTGGTAGTAGCAGAACAGTCGCGACACTCATAGCTCCCGCCCCAGCCATAAGGTTCTCCATAAAATTCTTTTGCGATCATGGCAACATTCTTAGGGGTAAAGGGAAGGGGTTTTTTAGCAAGGATATTGGTCTTGGTTGCAATGACTTTTTCTATTTGAGCGTGGCCCTTTTTGTCACGAGAGGCGACAAGGTAGTGCTTTCTATCTTTGGCTATGGGGAAGAGGGCACCCAGTTTCACCAAAGAGATCGCTTTCTTACCGTTATAGAGACGTAGATTGTCTTTGATGACCACCGCATAATGGTCGTTTTTGAACTTTTTGATGAATTCTGAAGAGACTAAGGCTATATCAGATGTTTTGACCCAGCCAAAAGAGTAGGAAGCCTGCACAAAAGCCCATTTTTTATCTCTTGAATAGTGTGATATAAGCAGGGGGATGTTGATATGTAAAGCTGAGTTCTGATTGTAGTCAAAAGGAAAGCCTTCTCCTGTTTTTTTTGGGTCTCGGTAAAAGGCTTGGGAAGTAGGGAGTGCTTTGACATTGGTACGACGAATAGTGATAGCTTTATATTTTTTACTATTAAAATGTTCATAGTGTGCATTGTTTATCCATTTATTGTAAACAGATGCCGGTATAACAGCGCCTTTCTCTCTGTATATACGTTTTTTTGTGACAAATCGTACTTCCCAGCCAAAATCTTTTTTAGGTATTTCAAGTTTGTTTATTGTCCATGGTTTGAAGTATTTTTTATTGTATGCTTTATCGAGTTTTTTCTGTTTCTTAGAGGAAAAAGGTTTGATCTGATTGGCATAATAAGATGGGTTTTGAGGTATGCGTTTCATATCGGCCACTTTATGCTTGGGCATACGGTCAATTTTACTTTTGGTCCGTTTACTCTCTTGGAGTGTGTAGTCGGCATGAAGGGTCGTAACGGTAAGGAGTAGCAGAAAGATAAGACGTAGTTTTTGATGCATAGTAAAGTTCTTTTCTTTTTATAATAAACTAGTTTGGTTAATGGTTGGTGTATTGAAGCTGTATTTAGTAGAAAATGAAGTATGCTGCCCCCAAAAAAAGGGATCATGCAGGGGCAGCACGTTGTGAATTACAACAGAAGCATTATAGCCTAAATAGTGTTAATTTAATGTGAATTTTATAATTATTATAAAATAAAATGATGTTTTTAACTTTTTTCTTTCTTTTGTGCTTTCTCTTTTCTTGCTGTATTGCGTTCATGTTTCTCACTATGTACAGAGCGTATCCATAATCGGTTCAGCAGTACATAAATAAGACCAGTGACAACAATGGAGTAAAATGCAGTACCTACATAAAGCGGTACAAATATTTCTCCGATATTGGCAGAGAACCACGCCATAGTAAGTTCAATATCATCGATCCCCTCTTTGCCTAAAATGAAGTTTCCTGTGAGGTACTCCATATAGTACATAGGGGGCATGGTGAAGGGGTTGCTCAGCCAAACCATAGAGATGGCTATGGGTACATTAAAGCGAATGAGGGGGGTGGTTGCCATGACTGCAAGCATCTGCATAGGCATAGGGATAAAACCCCAGAAAAGACCTACAGCAACCCCTCTTGTGATCATTCTTCTGTTTACCGATAGGTAGGCTTTGGGTAATTTGTATTTTTCTAAAAATGCATCTATTTTACTTTTTCCTGATGCTTTCTTTTTAAAAACTTTTCGTATCATTTTAATCCATAGTTATATTTATATTGCAATAGTGTAATACTAGAGAGCTTTAAATCCCCTTTTTATGATGTTTTGTGTAAAATACGCCTAATAAATAACTATAAAAGGTACACCATGAGTGGATATATGATTTTTTCTGGCACATCAAACCCCGAACTCTCTCAAGAGATAGCCAAATATTTGGAAATGCCACTCTCTGAAGCCATTATCAACCGTTTTTCTGATGGCGAGATAAATGTAAAAATTGCCGAGTCTGTACGTGGTAAAGATGTGTTCATTATTCAACCTACCTCCGCTCCAGCCAATGACAATCTTATGGAACTGCTTATTATGACAGATGCTCTGAAACGTTCTTCTGCAAAATCAATTACCGCTGTGGTGCCATACTATGGGTATGCAAGACAAGACAGAAAAGCAGCACCACGTGTGCCTATTTCTGCTAAACTGGTTGCAAACCTTATGGAGACTTCAGGTATTACACGTATGGTCACGGTTGATCTGCATGCTTCTCAGATACAAGGTTTTTTTGATATCCCTGTTGACAACCTTTATGGAGCTATTTTGTTTATGGACTATATTCGTTCTAAAAACTTTAAAAATCCTGTGATCGCATCTCCTGATATCGGCGGTGTAGCCAGAGCAAGATACTTTGCCAATAAACTGGGCTTAGATATGGTCATTGTAGACAAACGCCGTGAAAAAGCAAATGAGTCTGAAGTGATGAACGTGATCGGTGATGTCAAAGGGAAAGATATTATTCTTATTGATGACATGGTAGATACTGCAGGGACTATGGTAAAAGGTGCCGCTGCACTTAAAAAACTTGGCGCAACATCAGTCATGGCATGTTGTACACACCCGGTACTTTCAGGACCAGCCTATGAACGTATAGAAAATGGGGACCTCGATGAGTTAGTAGTGGCAAATACCATTCCTATGAGTAGAAAATGTTCTAAAATAAAAATGCTCTCTACCGCTTCTATGCTGGGTGAGGTCATACGAAGAGTACATAACAATGAAAGTGTGAATTCACTTTTTGAAAGCAACACATAAAAATTCGGAAGTGGAGACTTCAGTCCCACTCAAAGGTACCCACAAGGGGTACCCTACATTATATTATTGTAGGAGAAATCCCTTGTGTTTGCCCTTGAAATTAAGGAAATACATTGATAAAAGCAGTACCACAAAAAAATATTCGTAACTTTTCTATCATTGCACATATTGATCATGGAAAATCTACGCTTGCAGACCGTATCATACAAGAGTGTGGGGCGGTTTCTGACAGACAAATGTCAGCACAGGTGATGGATACCATGGATATAGAAAAAGAACGTGGTATTACCATAAAAGCTCAGTCTGTTCGGCTTGATTATGAGAAAGATGGGGAGCATTACATCTTAAACCTCATAGACACTCCGGGGCATGTCGATTTCTCTTATGAAGTAAGCCGTTCTTTGGCTTCGAGTGATGGTGCACTGCTTATTGTCGATGCCGCACAGGGTGTGGAAGCACAAACCATAGCCAATGTCTATATTGCCATAGAAAATGACTTGACCTTGATGCCCGTGGTCAACAAAATAGACCTTCCTGCAGCAGACCCGGACAGGGTACTGACTGAACTTGAAGAGGCCATAGGTATTGATGCGACAGAGCACAATCTGGTTTCAGCAAAAACGGGTTTAGGTGTGCCAGAACTGGTTGACAGCATTGTTGAGCATATCCCTGCACCGGTAGGAGATGCTGACGCCCCACTGAAAGCACTCATCTATGACTCTTGGTTCGACAACTATATGGGGGCTTTGGCACTCATTCGTGTGTTTGATGGTGAGATCACCAAGGGGCAGATCGCCAAAGTGATGGGTACCAAAGATGACCATCAGGTACTAAGCCTGATGTATCCTAATCCTGTGGCACCCATAAAAACCGAGGTGATCCGTACCGGTGAGATCGGCATCGTGGTTATGGGACTTAAAACCGTAGACTCTCTTAAAGTGGGAGATACCATTACTGATTCTAAAAATCCTACTGCCAAAGCGATAGAAGGGTTTGAGCCGGCGAAACCTTTTGTATTTGCAGGTATATACCCTATAGATACAGACAAGTTTGAAGACTTGAGAGATGCACTGAACAAACTAAAACTCAATGACTCTTCTTTGAGTTTTGAACCTGAAAGTTCTATGGCACTGGGTTCCGGTTTTAGAACCGGTTTCCTTGGTATGCTGCACATGGAAGTGGTCAAAGAGCGTTTGGAACGTGAATTTAACCTGGAACTCATTGCTACTGCACCAACAGTTGTATATAAGATCAAGCAGACCAATGGGGAAGAGTTTGAAATTCAAAACCCTTCAGAACTTCCTGAACCACAAAAAATTGACAAGATTTATGAACCTTATGTGAAAGCGACCATATTAACCCCTCAAGAGTATTTGGGAAATCTTATCAAACTGCTGAATGACCGTCGTGGTGTACAGATCAAGATGGATTATCTCAATGAAACACGGGTACTTTTGGAGTATGACATTCCCATGAATGAGATCGTGATGGATTTTTATGACAAGCTCAAGTCCATTACCAAAGGCTATGCAAGTTTTGACTATGAGCCAGTAGGCTTTAGAGAGGGTAACCTTGTCAAACTGGATATTCGTGTGGCAGGTGATATTGTGGATTCTCTTTCAATCATTGTACCAGAAGAGAAAGCACGTAATCGTGGTCTTGCTTTTGTGGCACAGCTTAAAGAGCTCATCCCCAGACAACTTTTTGAAGTGGCTATTCAGGCAAGTATCGGTAACAATGTTATTGCCCGATCGAATGTTAAATCTATGGGAAAAAATGTGACAGCAAAATGTTATGGTGGGGACATTACCCGTAAAAGAAAGCTTTTAGAGAAACAAAAAGCAGGTAAAAAACGTATGAAGTCCATTGGCCGGGTTGAAGTACCGCAAGAGGCATTTATGGCTGTATTGAAGTTGGATAGTTAATGACCCTCATCCCTGTAGAAGCTGACAAGAAAACCATTGCCCATCGTTTTAGAAAAGCGCACTCTTTTGCCTTTTTGAATGAAGGACAGATCATTGTACAGGAAAATCCGCATAAAACCTCTAAGTCTCCAGAATTTTTTGAGTATTTTAAAACCTTAGATGTTGATACACTTTATATAAAAGAATTAGGCCATAAAACATTTTTAACCCTTTTAAAAATGGGTATAGAGGTCTTTTTAGTGCCAGATGCAGAGACATGGAATAAGATCAAACCCAATTCCCTGCTTTTACTCACTGAAGAGAATGCCAAAGAGCATTGCTCTTTGGGACATCATAACAAAGAAAGTCACTAGTGGGCTGGGAAATACATTTACATATTGCTGCGGCGATAGCATGGATAGGCGGTGGTTTTTTCATGTTTTTATTGGGTGTAAGCCTACGAAAAAAAGAAGATCAGGAAGCTGTTTATCCGGTTATTGGTCCTATTTATGGCTACTTTGAAACAGGTGCTTTGATTATCTTGCTGATTACAGGGTACTTGATGATCAATAACAATGGACTCTTGAATATACTTTTTTCAAATGTCACTAATGAAGTGATGGATTCTCTTCGTTTGAAACTTTACATTGTCGCTGTAATAGTAGCACTCACTGTGGTACATATGGCGATCAGTATGATGACTTTACACAAAGTAAAAACACCTTTTCAGCGTTTTCTTTCAAAAGGGTCCTCTATGGGGATCTTCATTTTAAACCTTGTGGTTTTACATTATGCTATGGTCTTGAGAGATATTCTTTAATAACGGTAATCTGTCAATATTCGCATATAATTCCCCCGTTGAAATGCAGCAGGATTGCTGCTGTGGTTCAGTGAAATACTGCCTTTCATCTGTTCTATAGAGATATACTCTTTTTCTTCCATCCACGCCACAAGATCTTTCAAGACTTTCGTGATATGTCCTTCACCATGCTGCATTAGGGCTGTGACCATCTGTACTGTGTCTGCACCGCTCATCATGGCTTTTAGTACATCTTCATGGCTGGATACACCCGTAGATACACAGAGTGAAGCTGCTATTTTTTTGTAGAGTATGGCACTCCAGCGAAGACTTTCACTCATGTCGTGAGAGGTGCTTGGGTTAATGGTCTGCACAGCGTTTAGGTTTTCAATATCGATATCGACATGTACCGGACGGTCAAAAAGTACCAAGCCTTTTGCACCCATCTGGTCAAACTGTTTTGCCATATTTGCAGGGGAGGAGAAGATAGCATTCATTTTGATACTGATGGGTATATCTACAACAGACAAAACAGTTTCAAGTGCGTCAAGATAAAGTTTCTCAACGATACGCCCCTCAAGATCGATATCTGCAGGAATATACGTGATGTTCAGTTCAAGGCCGTCTGCACCAGCCTCCTGAAGCTTTGTTGCATAGTTGATCCATCCGCCTTTAGAAATACCATTGAGTGATGCAATAAGCGGGATAGACAAACTTTTTTTGAGTGCTGATATCTCTTCAAGGTAGTGTTCCGATTCAAGATTACTGAGTTCCATCTCAGGAAAGAAACCCACAGCTTCCGCATAACTTTCACTTCCTTTAAAGAGAAAGTGGTCGATCTCGTGGGCTTCATGGTTGATCTGTTCTTCAAAGATGGAGTGCATCACGATCGCTGCTGCACCTGCATCTTCAAGTCTTTTGATGGAATCTACCGAAGCCGTTAAAGGTGATGCCCCCGCAATGATCGGGTTTTTGAGCGCCAGTCCCATATAAGTGGTATCTAATTTCATACTTCTTCTCCTGTCTTATCTGATGGTTTGGATTTTGCTGATACATCTGCATAATATTTTTCAAGATTTTTGTATCTTTCATACATGGATGCAGCATGGCTACGTGCAGTTTCTAAAAATTCTTTTGCTGCACCGGCATTGACTTTCTCAACCATTTTGAAGCGTGTTTCCTGATACATAAAGTTCTTGACATCGATCTTTGGACCTTTGTAGTCTAAATGCATAGGATTCTCTCCTTTACGTGCCAGTTCCGGGTTAAATCGGAAGAGGGGCCAGAGACCGGCATCTACAGCAAGTTTTTGGTGATCCATACCATATTTGAGGTCGTATCCATGGGCTACACAGTGGGAATAGGCAATGATAATAGAAGGACCGTCATAACGTTCTGCTTCCACAAAGGCTTTTACGGTTTGTGCATCATTGGCTCCCATGGCAACGCGTGCAACATAGACATTTTCATAGGCTATTGCCATCAGTGCAAGGTCTTTGGGAACTTGCGGTTTCCCTCCTGCGGCAAATTTGGCTATGGCACCGGTGAAGGTTGCTTTAGACTGCTGGCCGCCTGTATTGGAATAGACCTGTGTATCCATGACCAGAATATTGACATTTTTACCACTGGCAAGGGTATGGTCAAGACCACCATATCCGATATCATATGCCCAGCCGTCACCACCCATCATCCAAACAGATTTTTTGACAAGATAATCTGCAAGAGACCTCAACCTTTGGGCTTCTGTCCCTTTCATGGATGCAAGTTTTTCTTTGAGTTGCCTCACCCTTTCACGTTGCTCGTAGACCCCCGGTTCATCATGCTGTTTAGCCTGAAGGAGCGCTTCTGTTAGTGATGTTCCGATCTTATCTTGAAGATCATGTAAAAGATTTTTTGCATTGTCTGTATGTTTGTCAATAGCGAGTCTAAACCCAAGACCAAATTCTGCATTGTCTTCAAAAAGTGAATTTGACCATGCCGGTCCAAGACCATGCGCATTTTTCTTCCACGGGGTTGTTGGCAGGTTCCCTCCATAAATAGAGGAACATCCTGTAGCATTGGCGACGATCATCCGATCGCCAAATAGTTGTGAGGCAAGTTTCACATAAGGAGTTTCCCCACATCCGGGGCAGGCACCGGAGAATTCAAAGAGTGGTTCAAGGAATTGACTCTCTTTGGCTTTACTGTGATCAAGTTTACTGCGATCATAATTGGGCAACTTCATAAAATAGTCCCAATTCTCTTCACCTTCTTTGCGAATAGGTTCCTGTGGTACCATATTGATCGCTTTGAGGTTGCTTTGGGATTTGTTTTTTGCAGGACAGACCTCTACACAGAGTGCACATCCTGTACAGTCCTCTACAGCAACCTGGATCGTGAATTTTTCATCAGGATCAAAGCTCTTCCCTTTTGCCTGGACAAAATGGAAGCTTTCCGGTGCTTCCTGCAAGGTAGATTCATCTACAACTTTGGAACGTATGGCTGCATGAGGACAAACGATCACACATTTGTTACACTGTATACAGACATCCGCATCCCAGGCCGGTACTTCGATGGCAATGTTTCGTTTTTGATACTGTGTGGTACCGCTTGGCCAGGTACCGTCAAAAGGTATCTCACTTACTTTAAGATCATCACCGTCACCCTCAATGAGTTTGGCAGTGACCTTTTCAACAAAGGCATCAAAATCACCTTTGACAGCTGGACGCATAGCCATATTTCCCTCTACGGACTTCGGCACATCGACTTCATAGAGATGCTTAAGCGTTCCATCTACGGCAGCATAGTTCATCTCTACAAGCTTCTTACCTTTTTTACCATAGGTCTTTTCAATACTCTCTTTGATCTTTACAATGGCCTCCTCTCTTTCAAGGACACCGGAAATAGCAAAGAAACAAGTCTGCATCACAGTATTGATACGGCGGCCCATATTGCTTCTTTGTGCAACAGCGTAGGCATCGATCACATAGAATTTTAAGGATTTACTAATGATCTCTTCTTGTACCTTTATCGGTAGTTTACTCCAGATGATCTCTTTGGAGAAAGGGGTATTGAGAAGGAAAGTGGCTCCTTTTGCTGCATATCTGAGGATGTCTATTTTCTCCATGAAGACACTTTGATGGCAGGCAACAAAGTTTGCATCGCTGATAAGATAGCTCGAGCGAATAGGGTTTGGTCCAAATCGAAGATGGGAAGTGGTCATAGAACCTGATTTATTGGAATCATAGACATAATAACCCTGTGCATAGTGATCGGTACCGTTCCCAATGATCTTGATAGAGTTCTTGTTGGCACCAACGGTACCGTCTGAACCTAAACCAAAAAAGATAGCCCTGATCATGTCATCTGCTTCAATGGACAAGGTCTCATCCCACTCCAGAGAAGTATGGGTCACATCATCATGGATACCGATCGTAAAGTGATTTTTGGGTTTTTCTTTGGCAAGTTCGTCAAAGACAGCTTTGACCATACCCGGAGTAAACTCTTTGGATGAAAGTCCGTAGCGACCACCGATAATACGCGGCATCTCAAATGGAAGTGCAGCATTTGCATGCACTTCGCTCATTGCCGTGACAATATCGAGGTAGAGCGGTTCTCCTGTAGCACCAACCTCTTTGGTTCGGTCAAGCACAGCAATGGACTTGACACTCTTTGGCAGGCTTTCGATAAAATGTTTGATAGAAAAGGGACGGTAAAGACGGACTTTGACAATACCTATCTTTTCGCCTTTGGCAGTAAAGTACTCGACTGTCTCATCTGCAGTCTCTGCACCAGAGCCCATCAAGACAATGACACGCTCCGCATCTTTGGCTCCTACATAATCAAAGGGCTGGTAATGACGTCCTGTCAACTGTGCAAACTTTAACATCTCTTCTTCAAGGATCTGAGGCAGTGCATCATAGTACTGGTTGACGGTTTCTCTACCTTGAAAATAGACGTCGGGATTTTGTGCTGTTCCACGAATAAAAGGATTGTCAGGCGTGAGGGCACGACTGCGATGTGCAGTGACAAGCTTTTCATCGATCATTTCTTTCATGATATCCAGAGAGATCAATTCTATTTTACTCTCTTCATGGGATGTTCTGAAGCCATCAAAAAAGTGCAGGAAAGGAATACGTGCGCGCAGTGAAGCGGCTTGTGATATAAGGGCAAAGTCATGTGCTTCCTGCACGGAACCTGATGCAAGCAGTGCAAAGCCTGTCTGCCTTACAGCCATGACATCACTGTGGTCTCCAAATATGGAGAGTGCCTGTGCCGCAAGAGAACGTGCCGCAACATGGAATACGGTTGATGTCATTTCACCGGCGATCTTATACATATTTGGGATCATAAGAAGCAGTCCCTGAGAAGCCGTAAAGGTCGTTGTCAATGCACCGGTCTGTAATGCACCATGCACACTGCCACTGGCACCTCCCTCACTTTGCATCTCCATAATATCAGGTACAGAGCCAAAAATATTTTTTTCACCTTTGGATGAATAGGTATCACTCAGCTCCGCCATGGGAGAAGAGGGAGTGATCGGGTAGATCGCTATGACTTCATTTATTTTATGAGCGATCCGAGCTACTGCTTCATTACCATCTATCGTTGCAAATTTTTTTGACACTGAATACTCCAAATATTTTGAACTTTAATTATTTCACCTTAATTAATGATAGCATTTTCTAAATAATAGATATGGCATGTTCATGAATTTGTACTTTGTGTTATCAGTATGCTACAATAAAGATAGGAAATAAGTTTAGGAGCATTACATGAGTACAGAAAAACATATATATCAACCAAACCCAAAATTCGCCAAAGATGCAGCCATAAACAGTATGGATGCATACTGGAAGTTACAAAACAAGGCGATAGAAGACTATGAAGGTTTTTGGAAAGGTTTTGCAGATGAAAAGATAGATTGGTTATCGGCTTATAATAAAGTGCTTGATGAGAGTAATGCGCCTTTTTATAAATGGTTCACAGAGGGCAGACTTAATGTGTCCAATCAGTGTATTGACAGACACTTGGCAGACAAAGCACATAAAACTGCTATTTTGTTTGAAGGAGACAGAGGAGAAGTGGAAGAGATCACTTATGCGCAGCTTGCTCTTCATGTCAACAGAATGGCAAACCTGCTCAGGCATGAATTTAATGTGCAAAAAGGTGACAGGGTAGTCCTTTATATGCCAATGATCCCTGAAGCAGCTTATGCTATGCTGGCTTGTACGCGTATTGGTGCTGTTCACTCTATTGTATTTGGCGGATTTTCATCAGAAGCGTTAAAAGACCGTATTGAAGATGCAGAAGCAAAGGTCGTCATTACTGCTGATGGTGCCTACAGAAAAGGCAAACCCTATATGCTTAAACAAGTCGTTGATGCAGCACTTGAACAGGGGGGTGAGAGTATTGAGGCAGTCATTGTTGTGAAAAGAAATAATGAACCTATAGAATGGGTGGAGGGTAGAGATCATAACTATAATGCACTGATCGAGTCTCAACATTCGGAGTGTCCTTTTGAACTGATGGACTCTGAAGATCCACTTTTTTTACTTTATACTTCCGGAAGTACAGGCAAACCAAAAGGTGTACAGCATTCCACGGCTGGGTATATCCTTTGGGCACAGATGACAATGGAATGGGTATTTGATATAAAAGATGACGATGTGTTCTGGTGTACAGCTGATATCGGTTGGATTACGGGGCATACCTACATTATTTACGGACCGCTTGCAGCAGGGACAACGACAGTGATGTTTGAAGGTGTGCCGACATACCCTGATGCAGGACGTGCCTGGAAAATGGTTCAAGACCATAAGATCACACAATTTTATACGGCACCAACTGCCATCCGTGTCCTTCATAAAATGGGTGAAGATGAGCCTAAGAAATATGATCTCTCTTCACTTAAAATACTTGGAACGGTTGGTGAGCCTATAGATCCTCCTGCCTGGAAATGGTATTATGAAACAGTCGGCAACTCAAACTGTGCTATTGTTGATACCTGGTGGCAGACAGAAACAGGGGGGCATATTATCTCTCCGCTTCCTGGTGCAACACCGATAAAACCTGGCTGTGCCACCTTTCCGCTGCCTGGTATCATGACAGAAATTCTTTCTTATGATGGAGTGGTAAAAAAAGCATCTGAACCTGGATTACTGTGTATCACAAAGCCTTGGCCAAGTATGATCAGGAATATTTGGGGAGATCCGGAGCGTTATGTCAAAGCGTATTTTTCTGATGTGGAAAAAGATGGCAAAGCAGTCTATTTCTCCGGTGATGGTGCGGTACAGGATGAGGATGGATATATTACCATAGTTGGCCGTGTGGATGATGTGATCAATGTTTCCGGACACCGTATGGGAACCGCAGAGATAGAAGCAGCAGTGAAAAAAGATGATCATGTCGCAGAAGTGGCTGTAGTGTCACGGCCTCATGAGCTTAAAGGAGAATCCATTTTTATCTATATTGTACTTAAAGAGGGACATATCAACAAAAATATTAAAGAGCATATCAATGAAGTACTCTGCTCTGAAATCGGTAATATCGCTAAAGCAGATCATATTATTGAAGTACCGGGCCTGCCAAAAACACGTTCAGGAAAGATCATGAGAAGAATTTTACGTTCGATAGCAAAAGACGAAGAGATCACACAAGATATCTCAACCCTTGAAGATCCTTCGATCGTAGAAGAGATCATTAAAAAAGCAAGAGAAGCGTAGGACCTTTCTTCGCTTTTCTAGATATTACATCAAGGATCTGATCTTTTTCAGATCTTCAAAAACATCTTTTCTTGCACTTGGGTTTCTCAGTAAATAGTTTGGGTGATAGGTAGGAATGATAGTATAGCCATCCTGTTTGTGCAAGGTACCCCGTACCTTGCTTATGTCATTGTCGTCACCGCTAAGATAATGATATGCCATCTCACCCAAAGCAACAATGATCTTGGGTTTTATAAGCTCTATTTGTTTTAACAGATAGGGGTGACAGGTATGTGCATGGGTAGGTGAGGGTGTTTGTGAATCGAGGGCACGACATTTCAGAATATTGGTCAAATAGACATC
This sequence comes from Sulfurovum sp., assembly GCA_015661535.1. Classification (GTDB taxonomy): domain Bacteria; phylum Campylobacterota; class Campylobacteria; order Campylobacterales; family Sulfurovaceae; genus Sulfurovum. The sequence continues at coordinate 15,980 of DQVY01000258.1, forward strand.
TGAGCGCTTAAGATGTAATACATTTTCTATCATTTTTGTAAGCATCTCTCCTGAACGTCCCGTAAATACTTTGCCTGTACTGTCATCACTGTTGCTTGGCATGTCTCCTATAAACATCAGCGCTGCATCTATGGATCCTTCTCCAAAAACCACTTTTTCTCTGCTTTTACTAAGCGTACACAGATGACACTCTTGTGCTTGCTTGTTAAGTGCATCAATGGTATTTGGCAGGGTAAAGTCCGGCTCTTCTTCCTGATAGGGGGTTACAGAAGTGTATCTGTATCCCAGCTGTTTCAGCTGATAGAGTTGTTTGAGCAAGAGTGCATTACGAAGGTTTTTCATAGAAGTATTATAGCCTATAACAGTTAAGGGCACCTATTATTAGAGGTGCCTTTAAGGACATGCCCCTGTATTGATGTAGTCGAGTGCTGTACGCAACATTGTCTCATTGGCATCACCCATGAGGTGTGTAAGGTCATCTTCTGCAGAGCAGGTGACGGGAATACCGTCAAAACTTGTACTTACATTGGCATTGTTCTTGACTAAGAAATTAATGAGGAAATAATAGTTGTTGCCATAAACACGCCCGCGCATACCTACAGGTTTTCCATGTGTGAGATCTCCCACGGTAATGACATTTGAAGCACCTAAGTATGGTTTGAGTGCAGAGATGACCGCTTCACTGGCTGAGGCAGAATCTTTTGTGACAAGAAAGAAAACACGATTCATATTAAGTTCATTGCCATCTTGCATGTCGCTGTCTTCAAAATAGTAGCTGCTGTTCTCCTGTTTGTAATTGGCATTCCAATCCAAATAAAATTGTCGCTGTGAAGATTTTGTATTGATAATGTTATCAAGCAGTGCAGAAGCTGTAGCCACTGAACCGCCACCGTTATAACGCAAGTCAATGACCAATTCATTTACACCTGCTGCTTTAAAGTTTGTGAAAACAGTCTCAAATTCACTCACAGAAGTCTCTGTAAACGAGTCATAGCGAAGGTATCCAACGGTATTTCCTCCTTCTTCTATAATTGTTCCTAAAGATACTTTAAAGGTATAGGCTTGAGAGGTGAGTGTAACGTCAACTTCTTCTGTACCTCTGAGTACCCTAAAGGTTGTTTGTACATTTTCATTGGCACTTGCTTCGGATATAAGCGTCTCTGTTGCGGCTTTGCCGTTGACTTCAAGAATAATATCACCACGTAATAGTTTTCCATAGGCAGGGGCATCAATACGCACGAGATATATAGTAAAACTGCTACGCTCATA
>DQVY01000061.1 GCA_015661535.1 Sulfurovum sp.
CTATTATCAAAGTCATCACCACCAAGGAATGCATCCCCGCCTGTAGCCATAACTTCAACCACGCCGTCACCAGTCTCAAGTGCTGTAACATCAAATGTACCACCACCTAGATCATAAACAACGATTTGCTCTGATTCTTTTTTGTCAAGACCATATGCAAGTGCTGCTGATGTTGGCTCATTGATGATTCTAAGTACATTAAGCCCTGCAATTGTTCCTGCTTCTTTTGTTGCTTTTCTTTGTGCATCATTGAAGTATGCAGGTACAGTAATAACTGCATCTGTTACAGTTTCACCAAGGTATGCTTCTGCATCTTCTTTCATTTTCATGAGTACTTTTGCAGAAATCTCTTGTGGTGTATACGTTTTTTCAGCTACTTCGATCGCACAAGCACCATTTCTGTCTATAATGTGATATGGTAATCTTTCTTTTGCGTCAGCTGCTTTTGGCTCATCACACATAAGACCCATAATTCTCTTAATAGAGTAAATTGTTTTCTCCGGGTTTGTTACGGCTTGTCTTTTTGCAGACTCACCTACTAAGATCTCACCCTTGTCTGTAAATGCAACAATAGAAGGTGTTGTATTTTTACCCTCTTTGTTTGCAATGATCTTTGCTTCGCCATTTTCATACACTGCCATAGCAGAGTTTGTTGTCCCTAAATCTATTCCTAATACTTTTGCCATATTATTTCCTTTTACGGTTAATTTTTTATCTAGTGCTATTATACACTCATTATTTCCTGAGTGATTGCAACTTTAGTTGCATCGACTCAAGATATTGTGGTAGATACCATTTTAATGGTCGATTGTATCGACCCTACGATCTATTTTCAAATCTCGGTTTCGTATCTGAGAAATATGACATCTAGTCATTTTTCTTACAGGTACTCACCATTGCCGGTCTCAAAATACGATCTTTGATCGTATAACCTTTTTGCATCACTTGAACCACATCACCTTCATTATGTTCATCACTATCAACTTGCATAATGGCTTGATGTACTTCCGGGTCAAACTCACCTGAACAGTCTACTTCTTTGATATGGTTCTTTTCCAATATCTTTTTAAGTTGCTCATAGGTAAGGTTAACGCCCTCTTTCATCTGTGCGAGTACTTCTGAAGAATTCTCTTCATTGGCACTTTTTATAGATGCTAAAGCGTTCTCAAATGAATCTATTACTGCTAAAATATCTTTAGCAAAGCTCTCATTTGCATAAGAGACGGCATTCATCTTGTCTTTCTCTAAACGTCGCTTAGAGTTTTCAAAGTCTGCATGTGCTCTTAAATACTTGTCTTTATACTCGGCAGCTTCAGCAAGTGCAGCTTCCAAAGGGTCAACTTCAGATACTTCAACTTGTTCTTCTGTTACCTCTTCGGCATTCTCGGTCGTTTCAAGATTTTCGTTTTCTACTTCATTCTCTTGACTCATAAACAGACCTCCTTTGTAGTAAATTATTGCATCACTTTTTTAATGCTTGAAATGATTATACAATATTGAGTGCATGTTTGTCAAGTCACATATGAGTCACATTGACTAAACTTTTTGAAAAGTACGTGTTTTAGGGTATTAGATTATAAGAAATAATAGAAAATATGATATTAATATGGAGTTATTATAGTTTTAATGCATTTTTGGAGAGGTTAATGAAGGAAAAGTGACCCATCTTGAAAGATGGATCTGGATGGAAAAGATTAGTTTCTGATACCAAGATCTGCTTTGATAGTGTTCCATCTGGCAAGATCTGTCTTTTTAAGATATCTCATAAGTCTTCTTCTTTGACCAACTAATTTAAGTAGCCCAAGTCTTGAAGAGTGATCTTTCTTGTTTGTTTTAAGGTGCTCTGTTAAGTAAATAATTCTCTCTGTAAGTAGTGCTACTTGCACTTCTGTTGAACCTGTATCGTTTTCGCCACGTGCATATTTAGCAATGATTGCTGCTTTTTTCGCCTGATCTAAAGCCATAATGACCTCCTGATTGGTATTAAATTCTCATGAATGAGTCCGGAATAATATCATAATAAGCTTACCTAGTGCTTACAAGCTTATATATCATGCTTACTTAATCTAAATTAGAGTAAAATAGTCCTAATTGATTAAGAAGGTCTTACACTATGTTACTTACCCGTGCAAGCGAATATGCATTACTCTCTTTGGATGTCATACGAAAGTCTGATATACCTATTGGCACAGAGCAGATAGCAACCAGACTCTGTATTCCCAAAAGTTTTCTTGCAAAGATATTACAAAGTTTGGCAAAACAGGGCATACTTGAATCACGTAAAGGTGCACATGGCGGCTTTATATTGGCAAGGGATGTCCATGAGATCTCTGTGAATGATATCATATTTGCCGCAGAAGGGAAGTCGCCTATGGTTTTTGACTGTACCTCTTATGCCAATACCTGTCCCAATGGTACCATTGGGACCTGTACCATCTCCCCTTTCCTACTGAACTTTCAAAGCAAGATCGATGGTTTCTTAAATGGTCTTATGTTGGGTGATATACTGTAAATATTTTTTATTTGATTGATTGTATCGACCCTACAAGTTCATCATTGTATAATACCTATAATATTTTAATCTCCCAAGGCATACATTTATGAAACAACATGTTTATCATCTTTCCCACATCGACCTCGATGGCTATGGCTGTCAATATCTCACGACACAATGTTTTGACACGATAGAGTGCTACAACGCCAATTATGGTCCTGAAGTCTCTGCACGTTTGGGTGAGATTGTCAAAAAGATCGAACAAGATGACTTCATTGCTTCTGAGAAGGTAGAACGTCTTATTTTAATTACAGACCTTAACCTCAGTACCAAAGAAGGCAACTGGATTGAAAAAGAAGCCGTGCGTATCGGTGCGAAACTTCAACTACTTGACCACCATGCCACAGGTGCCTCTGCGGCAGAACGTTTTGCATGGTACTACCTCGATACCAAACGTTGTGCCACTTTGATTACCTACGAATGGTTACAAAAACATTATGACTTTGATACAAATAATGACTTGGATGACATTGTCAAAGCCATCAATGCCATAGACATTTGGGTCTCTGATGATGCATATTTTGAGTTTGGAAAGGTGATGTTAGGCATGATCTCCGGTGCAAGAGAGATAGGCCGCATCCTCTTCCCTGCGGAAGACAGGGCTTTTAAACTCTTCATGATCGATGCTGCTAAAAATACTTTACAGGAAGAAGATGCGCCTATCAAATTAGATGACAAGTTGCATCAGGTAAAAAAAGCATTTTTCAAAAAAGAGAAAAATGACACCAAAGACAACCTCGTTGCCTACTTTGTCACAGACCTACTTACAAAAGACAAACAACGTCTCACCATAGAGTACAAAGGTCACAAAGGCATACTTGGCTACAACGTAGGCAATGCTTCCATCATAGGAAATGCCTCCATGGTTGCCAACCCTGACTACGACTTCTATATGGATGTCAATTTCAGAGGAAACTTCTCTTTGCGTTCCAACAACAAACTCGATGTCTCAGCCATGGCTGCACACATAGGAAATGGTGGAGGACATGTCAATGCCTCTGGTGGGAAAGTCGAAGGATACAAAGACTCTTTTGTCTATGCAGATGTTAGAAAATTCATACAAAACTATATTGATGAAAAGTGTAACTAACCTGTAGTGTACTGTGCCGTCAGGGACAGCACCCTACACTATTTTGATAACATACTCTAACAGATAAAAAAACCCAAATAATACAGCTTGATGCACCACATAGATCAGCAATGCATTTCTGCCTAAGGTTGCAAGTATCTTATTGTGTATTAGGGTTGGTTTGAAAAGTCTATTTTGCAGTATTGTTTTATGGTAACCGTACGCTACGGATGCCATACCTATCAATATGACTGCAAACCAAGGAAACAGAGGGACAAAGTCTTCTGTATATTTTGGCAAGTGTAAGGGGCCTTGAAGATATAGAAATAACCAGTGCATATCAAGCCATCCCATTTTTGTACCGATCAAAATACCAACTGCTGAAAACAGTGATAGAGCAGGATGCTTTAAAAACAGAAGTCCCAACAAAGATGCCACAAGTATAAAATGCAAAATACCAAAATAGACCCAAGAGTGGGGAAATACGACATAGGTCACGAGTGAGATAAGTAGAGAAGCACCACCAAGTAAGAAAATGCGTTTACGTACTTTATGCCATTGTATTGTTGGTGTATGGGCTATGGTTAAACTCATACCCACCCCCAACAAAAACATCGTCACAATGACATAACGGGCAAAGATCCAAAAGCTATCATGATGTAGATCAATATGAATATATTTGAAATAATTCAGATCATAACAGAGATGAAAGAGCACCATCAAAACAATGGCCCAACCCTTAAATATATCTAATTCTACTAATCTATTTGTTTGCATCTGTTTTCTTTCACAGTATACCATCAGATGGTGACTTGAATATTACCTGAGGGAGAGAAAGTGTAAAGGTCACCACATGATTATCAACTGTGAGTGTTTTTTCTATGCCAAGTTCGGTACAAAGCTTTTCTACTATATGTAGTCCTATACCCAAACCACGCTCACTCTCTTTGTAAAAACGCTGAAAAAGTTTCTCAGGTTTGTCAATGCCATAGCTGTTATTTGAAATCATTAAATGCCCTTTATCCATGGTGATAGTGATAAATCCGTCAGAAGTATTATATTTACAGGCATTGCTCAGGATATTGTATAAGATACGATTGAATGCTGTTTTGTCTGTATGTAAGACCACGCTGTCTACATTGACTTCCCATTGCAAATAGTCGTACAAAGGTGCAAAAAAAGCTACCTGTTCTTCAATGAGTTCAGACAATACAAAACGTTCTTCCTGACTTTGTGCTTCTCGTAAATAACAATCAAGATTTTGATGCAGCATAGAGATATTTTTGGCTGAACGGGAAATACTTTCCCACTCTTCATCTTTGCCTTCTATCATTTTCAAATTGATCAGTATAGATGTCAGAGGGGTATTGAGATCATGAATGATATCTTTAATAAAATCTTCCAATAACCGTAGCGAATTACGTAATGGCCTCAGCGTATACCATGCTGCCAATAAAGAGAGTGCCATCGCAATCAGAAAAAAAAGTAAAAACTGTACCAGGAGTTTCTCTTTCAATGCTTTGAGTAGAGGGAGAAACTGTTGTTTGGGGTAAAGAATTTTCAGCAGGTCTTCTTGAGAATCCTGAAAAGGCACTAAAATAAAAAGCGTGCTGTTATCTTCTCCCAATTCATACAAAGGCTGTTTATTTTTGGCGACAATATCTATATCGAAGCGTTCATCATCAAAAGAGAGGCTGTAATTTTTCATTTCTAAAAAAATATTGTTCTTTATATGTGCTTCTTCTACTTTGTAGTATTGGTAAAAGATAAACAATAAAAAAAGTGCTATCATCGCCAAAAAAAGAAAAAAACTTTTGAGAAATGACTCTTTTTCAGATAATTTTATAACCTACTCCTCGAACCGATACAATATCGAGCATAACATTTTTTTTGAGTTTTACCATATTGACACGTAAAGCCAGATCTGTGGGTTTTTCCAAACACTCCATCAATTCATCTTTAATAACAGGATTGGGGTAATTTTTAAGTAATTTGATGAAGATACTTTTTTGTACCTCTCCCATATAGAGCGGTTCATTTTTGTACATCAAGGTTTGGGTATGTACATCAAGTACATACTCCCGTAAGGTCAGTGTCTCTTTTAAGCGTGCTGTTTTTGCCTTGATACGTACCAATAACTCTTCAGGATCAAAAGGTTTTTTCACATAGTCATCTGCACCTGCAATAAACCCTTTGGTCACAGAACCCAGATCTATCTGAGCGGAGATGATGATCGTAGGGGTAAGATCTTCTGCCTCACGTAAGGAAGCAAGCAGGTCAATACCATTTAGCAAAGGCACATTAATATCGAAAAGATACAAAGCATACTTGTTATCATAACTCAGATCAATGGCCTCTTCTCCATTTTTGGCCCAGTCTACATCATAACCGTTACGGTTTAAATACTTTATAAGAGACTTAGAGAGATTAGGGTCATCTTCAAGTAAAAGTAATTTAATCAAATGTTATACCGCCCTGTATGCTAATGGTATGGTCTGATGCTGCATCACTTAAACCATAACTATAGGTGGTAAGCAGATAATACTTAGAAAAGATTCTAAAGGTATTTGACCAGGTCATCGCTTGATAATCTTCCAAATAAGATCGATTTGCGCCAGAGAAATCATAAGAGAGTGCAGAGTACCAATAGTCTGCCAATACCCTCCCCGTTCCCATAGAAAATGTGTGAAAGTTATCATAAACTTCGATATCGCTGTCTTCAGTAAAAGTATAACTATAAAATAAAAAAAGATTTTGTTCATCACTCAGTAAATAATCAAGGTTACCCATGATATAAAGATCATCTTGTATAGAGGATTGTTTCGTACCTAGGGAGAGTTTACTTGTCAGACGCTCGGAAAGCGTAAATGTATGCCCAGCAGAGATATAAAAAGTATCCGGTACATCTGAAACAGAATTTTGTATTTCATTAAAGGTTGACAGAGAAATATCCCAATCCGCATAACGGTAATTGATAAAAAGAAGCAGGTTGGTTATTGTGTCAGTTTCACTGTCAACACCTGTGACACTACCAGCTAAAAAAGTAAGTTCACCCTTAAATACCTTCCCCTCTTCACAACCACTTTCATCTACCAGTACATCAAAAGGTGTGTTAGGACATTCATCTACACTGTCTTCCACACCATCAACATCATAGTCACTATACCCATACCCATAGCCTGCTACACTAAAGATTATAAAAAATATGAATAGGTGACGTAGTATCATATGCTAATATCCCATACCTGGTATTTGACGAGGCATTGGCTTCATACCGCTCTTTGACATGGCATCCATATCCATGTAGCCTTTCATATTTTTCGACTCATTCATGATCATACTGTTTTGATGCTGCATATCAGACTTAATGAGATTATTTTTCCCCTTCAGTCCTTGCTGCTTATTGAATGATCGTCTAAGGTCCAACATTACCTGTTTTCGTGCATTTTCATGCATCGAACGCAGTTTTAATTTCAGTTCATTCATTAAAAGCCTCCTCTCGGAAGGAGGCGCACTTTTTACTTTGGCAATAAGTGTTTGAACAGTATCTTGTTTCTGTTTTGCTTCATCTGCAGAGAGAGAACTACCCCAAATCACCAAAGAAAATAATATCATAACAATCGTTTTAACAGACATTATTGACTCCTTTAGTATTTGGGTATTATAAACTAAGTTTGTTAGTCATATGTTAGCACGTTTTTTTAAAGGTTTCATGATAATACCTGTCTCATGAAAATAACAAAGTAAAGGTTGTACCTTTGGCTTCAACTGAGCTAAAACGTATCTCTATATTATAGTGATCACAGATACTTTTTACAATACTCAATCCCACACCAAAACCTCCACTATACTCTGTGCCTCGTTTAAATTTCTCAAATATCTCTTTTTGTTTGGATCTCTCGATGCCTATCCCCTGATCTTCAATTGAGAGAGTTTTGTCTTTTAAGACTATGGTAATTGTAGACTTTGGAGAAGAGTACTTAATGGCGTTTCCTATAAGGTTTCCAAATAACAATGTTGCCTGCGATTCAGGCATAGAAATAACTGTAGACTCCAAATCAAGTTCAAAAGATATGTGTTTTATCTCTGCAAGAAGAGTGTAATAGCTGACACTTTTTGTCAATATCTCTTTTAAGTCAATTGCTTCGGAGACTTCTTTAGTATTTGAGAAATTAAGATAGGTCAAAGAACGGTAAATATCATAAAGCTGTTTCGTACTGATGGAAATATTATTCATCATTTTATTGCTGCATTTTCCCTGTTTCATTGCCTGGTCTGTGGCCATTGAAAGTGAAGTAATAGGTGTGTTAAGTTCATGGGTGACATCATTGATAAACCGTTCTATCTGCTCTACTCTTTGACGTACCGGTTTCATAAAAAGTTTAGACAAAACCCATGCAATGATCGCCATAAGGATCGCAGCAAACAACATCCCTTGTAAAACCTTCTTTTTCAGCGCGATGAGTTCATCATTCAGGTTTTTTGACTGTGCCACAACAAAGGCAATATTCAAATGATCTTTGGGTGCATCAGAAACAAAGATATTATAGCCCCGGGCTTCAAAATAGCCTGGTTTTCTAGACATGAAAGGTTCAACAAGTTTACCTTCTCTTACCATGCCGTTCACATCAATAAGTGCAAGTTCTATACCATCAGGTACAAAAGACTTTTTTAACGTATGTCCCTGCATATGAGCGGTGATGATCTCACCCGCTTTCATATCGGCTATATGCTGTAATTTATAATAGGTTTCTTTTTCAAAAGCATTTTTCTGGGCTGTGTAGTACCAGTACCCTATAAGCGAAATAAACAAAAGTGATGAGACAATATAAAGTCCTAAAAATGAGTAAAAAGATTTTTTTTCAAGTGTATTCATCTATTTTCCTTCGCTAAACTGCTATGCGTGTTACAATTGTAGTTATATTAGATTAAAAGTAAGTGTATTGTTTAAGTCTGATAGGTTATACTTATTTCTCTTACATTTAAAGATAAAAGGAAACCTATGTCCAAAAAAACTTCTATAGCACTACTGCTTGCGATAACATTCGCTCTTCCGTTCACACTGCACGCTAAATGTCGCGCCGATATAAAAGGCCCAAGTGCAAGCAAAGTTGCAGTAAAAACAACTGTCTCTGCCCATGCTGCAAATTCAGCCGCCTATACCCTACTTGCCACCATGAATATGAAAGAGAGCTATGAAGGGATGATCAAAAGGATCACGCAAATGCAAATCCAGGCAAACCCACAACTCAAAGCCATAGAGCCGACCATTCATGCATTTTTCACAAAATATATGGGCTGGGAAGCACAACGTGGTGACATTGCAGCACTGTATGCAAAAAACTATACGACTGAAGAGTTAAAAGAACTTAACAAATTTTACCAAACCCCACTGGGTCAAAAAACGGTACAACTCATGCCTCAACTCGCTGCTGCTTCTGCACAGATCGGTCAAAGTAAAATGATGGCACATATGCCCGAAATGAAAGCTATGATCGAAAGTGAACTTAAAAAAGTATCTGCTAAAAAGTGATCTCGTTTGAGATCACTTTTTTACTAAAGTACTATTGTTTATCGTTTTCTGTTTTAGATGCACGTATAAATGCAAGTATATCTCTTGTCTCTTCTCCTGTAAGTCCCGCACGTACACGCATGTGATTCATAGAAAATGACCATGCACGCATCGTTAGGTCAGAAGGGGGTCTTGCATTATGACAACGCATACAGGTATCGGCCCAAAGTTGTGCACCATTTGCAAGGTCTGTAGTCTCTTCTTGCGCTGACACAGGGGAAGTGCCTATAAAAAGTAATGTCAAAGCACCAAGTGCTATTTTTGTAACTATGTTCATCTCTATCTCCTAAAAACCATATGCAAGTTGTGCAAGAAAACGGTTGTTGTTTGCACTTGAATCAATCACTGAATCATCTTCATCTTTGTTGATCTCATACGCTATCTTTACAATAAGATTACTGGCGAACAAGTAATTTACACCCAGTGCCCATTGGTTTTTATTGACTTCGGGGTTATGGTAATCACTGTAACGTATAACCGGCTCAAGGTTGACACTGGAAAATTGATATGCTGCCTGCGCATACCATGTTTTCCATGTACCGCCTTCCAACAGACTCAACTCATTTTCACCGATCTTTTGTTGAATATACTCAGCCCTTAGATTTAAAGCATCTATGTTTAAGACCATATCTGCACCAAATACATCATAGTCACGGACAATGCTATCACCAGATAGCAATTCTTCAGTAATATCACCCGTGGCAAGTGATACCCCTACTTCCATATTGCCTATAGGATTTACCGCATAACGTCCTCCTGCGATGTAGGCACTGCCAGAACCTGTATTTCCTACTGCTTCTATGACCACATCTCCATCATCAGCCACACCAAAACTAGGGGCATTGGAAATAAATACCACATAATTACTTCGTGTATCTGCAATTTTTGGTAAACCACCACGCAGTGCAATACCTAAATTAGATGTAGGTGCCGCACCATCATGTCCAAAGCCAAGAGGAGCAGAGGGTAGTTTGTTTATCCATGAAGGGTGTATGTTTTGCACAAACTGTCCAAGTGGTGACATAAATTTACCCATCTGTAAACCCATATAATCATTTAAAAACAGTGTACCTGCCGCATATTCTAACTCTATATCTGTGCTACCATCTTTGTTCACTGTAAATTCAACTTCACCTTCAAACTGAAAAATATCTCCATATTGTGCATGAAAAATTGGTGCAAACTTTGTACCAGAAAATGAAGAATCCCCGTTCTCAACACTACTAAAATCAACAGCGGCATACCCTGCCAACCAAAAACCTGCTTTAGAATTGCCTTCAAATGACTGCTTCATCTCTTTGTCTCTAACTTTAAGTGCCTCAACATCTTTTTTCAACTGTGCTATCTCTTCACTTTGTGATGATGCCAATAATAATGTAGAACTGAGTATGATACTCATACTGCTTGCAAACATAAATCTACGCATATACTATTCCTCCTTTTTGGAATTAAAGAAGTATAGTACTTGTATGTGCACAAAGTGTGCACATACTACATATTGTTTTTTACAAATGTGTTATTGGGATCAAGAATTAAAATATTTTCATAGAGTTCATGTAAGTAGCTATGGTTTGTCTCTTTATAGATGACTGCCAGCAGTTCCAAATAAGAGATATCGGTAGGATACAATGCCAACATCTTTTGTACGATGATAAGTGACGCATCATATTTTTTTTGGGCATTGAGTGCTTGCGTTGCATAGAGATTGGCATAATAGTTATAATAATCTTTTTTTAAGATCTCATAAGCCTTTTGTTCTGCCTCCTCAAAGGTGAACGTAGCCAAAAGTACCCTTACCAAACCTAGTTTGGGATCTAATGCATCAGGCTTAAGTACAGAAGCCTTTTGGTAATACTTTTGGGCATCACTGTATTTTTTATCGAGATAAAATAACCATGCAAAACGTAAATTAAGGACATATCCTTTAGGGTATTTGGTATATAAAGGAGTAAGTACCTTGATGGCCTCACGATAGTTCCCTACACTCTCAAACGTATATGATTTTGTGTAAGAAACTTTGATCTCCTCATCTACATGCTGTGCAAGAAGAAAAAAAGTAAAGCAGAAAAAAATAATCGCTTTTCTCATATATGAGCTCTTAGTAGGTATAGGTATAGGTGAATGAAGCCACAGAAAATGAACCATTATCCAAATATCCTGCATTAATTGGTGAATATTCCTGATAATTATTAACATCATACCCAATCGTTAAGAGGTTACTTGGGTTAAAGTAGTACCCAAGCTTCACTCCGTAACTGTTTTTAATGACATCTTTTGTATTAAATGCCGTATAACCATTGTCTCTGACCCCTGAGATCATCTCTCCACCAATAAATTTAGCATTGGCGAAAAAACTTTTATAATACAAAGTATCTTGTATCTCATACGAGACATAGTTGTCTTGCAGATAGTCATTGGTTATTTGATAATTCAACTTTAGATGCAGATTGTTACGTGTATCAGTATTAATAGCTTTTGAATAGGTAAAGTTTGGACTAAGTTGAACAATAGCTACCTCAGACTTTATCCCTGTATCATTGTACCCATCTTTATACTGAGCATAGTAGGTATCAAGTGCATAAGAGATCTTGTCATACCCTTGCCATTGGTACCCGCCGACTGTTGCCATAAAAGTCAGACCATCACCCATATCAAGATCTGTGGTACCAATGTAATGTACCCCGCCTTTTACAAAAAATGATTCATAGTATCTGCTGTAGGCTACGGTAATATCATCTTGTACCAAGTCTGGATCCGTATTGAGTTTGTATGAGATGTTTGTTCTTGCATAATCAAACTCAAATAAATAGTCTAAGTTTCCATGACTAAAATACATCCCTACAATGCTTCCTTTGTCTTTAGCGGAAACATTTGCAGATGAGTCATATTGTAAAAGTGCAGTGTATGGCAGAAGTGTTGTCACGTCTGCAAATAAAGTGCTTCCTGTTAAAAGTGTTCCGAGTATTAATTTCTTGCTTGTTTTCATTATTTTTTCCTTCTGTATTAAATAGTAAAGAGATTCTACCTATTAAATGTTACTTCAATGTTAGCGCTATAAAGATCATTTTCTTTCTAATGTAATCGCATTAAAAGTGAGCGTTCCAAAACCTTTCTGTGTGCTGTCCAACGCTATACTCCCTCCTTTAGAATGTATTTGATGTGCATTATGCTCATAGATGCGTGCTTCTTTGGCATATGATTTATTCACAGTAGATAACAATTCTATTTGTAAAACTTGATATCTGTTTTTGATAAGGTTTACAGGTAGGTAATCTGTGAAAGAAATCTTCTCTTTATTGACAAAAGGATAGCGTGGTGCCAAAATAAAAAACCATTGCAGATAAGAGGTTTTTCCCTCATAATGGTAAAAGTAAAACTGTGTAGAGGTGGTATGAAAATAGAGTTTATTTGCTGCCGCATCTTCAAAATAAAACTCTCCTAAAGGATTCATTTTTACCGTAAATGAAATCGTCTCTTTATAATGTTTGTTTTCAAACACATCATAACTAAAGACCTCATCTAAAATGAACAAGAGTTTTGACTGGATACTCTTGTCGGTAATGACAGAGGATACCGTACTTCCTAACTGAGGCAAGCTGTTAAAAATTAATGTATTTTTTTCATAATATTCTGTAAAACAGAATTTTTGTGTAAATGCACCTATGGTGCCTAAAGATTGCACCTGTACATGAATATGCGGTTCGGGAGAGTACCCGCTGTTCCCACATTTTCCAAGTACTTCATTCACATTTACATAAGCACCTATATGCACTGTCAGTGAATGCTGCATCAGGTGACTGATCTCAACAAAAAAACCTATGTTGGTCCTAATAATGATATAGTTACCCCAGTTATTGACCTTGTCCACAGTCCCTATATAATTGTCTGGAAGATCATGTCTTGCATCAACCACATAGCCCTCAACAGGAGAAAGTATAGACTCACCATAGGCATAATATTCATCCAAATGAAGTCCTTCACCTTTGTAGGTTTTCCCCTCTTTTTTCTTTACAAAATCATAAGCATATTGGTAATTTCCCTTATGTGTCCACTCTCCGGAAAATGCCTGATAGACATCCCACTCACCGGAAAAAGGCAATGCAATTTTTGCCTGTACTTCTCCAAAACGAAAAATAGTACTCAAATAATAAGACAACGAAGCTTCTGGTGTATTTTTAATGGTGTAGTTGAATTCTTTATAATAACTCATAGATAAAATAAAAATAAACGTAATAACCGTCAGGTTAAAGGGTAGAGTAAACACAGGAATAGCATAATACTGAAATAGGACACCAATGGCATCTGTGAGTACCACACTGATCACAATAGCCAACAATGCAATAAAAAAGTTTTTGACTGTTGGCAGCAGGAAAATACCGCAAAGTGCAATACTCACCAAGATATAATTAAAGGCATAAGGATCATACAAAGCTTGTGTGAATGAGCCCAGCAACATGCTGTGGCTAAAGATACCAAAGTAAAACCCTATGGTAGCCATAATGAAAACAATACGAGAAAAATAAAATATTACACCCAGCAGTAACAGCCCCGCAACATTATTGGGCAAAAAGAAAATCGTCCCCATAGATTTCAAGTAGGCGCTCAAGACCAAAGGCAGAGAAATATCAAACATGTTGGCATGGTTTACCAAAGTACTATAGAGTGTAGAGTACTTTAAAGATGCCAAATAAATAAACATCGTTACAATGGAAAAAGGCAA
>DQVY01000205.1 GCA_015661535.1 Sulfurovum sp.
TGGAAGATTTTTTCATCATCCCCCAACTAAAGATTGACCCTGCATGGAACCCACCTGATAAAAGTTTAGAGCTTTTTGTGTTGGAGTATTGTGAAGATGTGTTAGATATGCCACTGCATGTGATAGCAGATGCTTCGTATACAGACGAAGGCATAGAGTTGGACTTGTATAACTTAGAAGAGTTCATGTTAGGTGAAGATTGGTATATCAATCTTTTTAGACTTGCAAATTATGCAAGAGCATCATAAGGAGAAACAAATGACTGCACCATTACTACAAAAAACGACCATTGAAAATACATATACACCACAGGCATTGACATTACATGCAGCTACATACCAACTATTAGATGCCATAGATGATAACAACATAGAGCAAGTCGAACTCTCCATGAGTAAGATACTTAAAAACAAAGTTCCCGAAGTCTCTATAAGAGTGTTTTTAAATTATGCAGAGGTTAACCAAAAAACTAAAGTATGTGAGTACTTAGGATTGGTTTTCTTAATCACATACAATACACCTAACTAGGAGGAAAAATCATGACTGCCCCACTTAAAAAAAATAGATTTAAAAGACAGACCTCAGAAGTATGTTTGGATTTTATGCAAACAGTACAACGTAACCATATCTTAGAAGAACGATTCATAAAGTATGTAGATGTCAATCAAAAAGATGTTTTTGGCTTTACTGCACTTTATTGGGCTATAACGCATCATAATATGGTCAATGTAAGGGTACTCTTAAACAATGGAGCAAGACTTAAAGTGACTGAGGCAATGAACGCACCTTTTTATGCTATATATTGTGACAACCTAGAAGTTTTACAGTACTTTATACAAAAAGGTCTTGATTGTCATTTGAGTAGGGTAAACCATAAGGGTGAAAAAATTACCTTGCTGCAATATGCTAAAAAATTAAAAAGAATAGAGATTATTAAGTATATTAATGATAATGATTCTTATATTTAAGACTATTTAAGTGTTCTTCGACTATGATGTCGGAGTGAACATATTGTTTTAGGTAAGCCCTTCTTTGAAGAACTCCTTATAGTTTCCTCTTTGATTACACTCGTCCAAACTTTAGACGTTCAAAGAAGGGTTGACCTAAAATAATCAATATACATAGTACATTATTTTACGTAAACCTCTGTTTTGTATGGATGCCATTTTCGATTCCTCCTTGGGGCTATCCACATACATCATAGAGCAGAGATTGACTTAAGATAATTTATAATTAAACCCTAATGATTAAGGAAAAAACATGACAGCTCCACGTAATACACATATACAAACATACCTCATAGAGATGGCCAAAGAAAAACTTCTACTAGAACGCATTACACTTAATGGTGTTGATGTAAACATAAGAGATAATGATGGTAAAAATGCACTCTACTGGGCGATAAAAAGACGTAGCACACATAATGCCAACTTACTTGTCTCTCTTGGATCCAGTCTTGTAGTAAGCGAGAAAAAGCACGCTCTTTTTCATGCCATAGAGTGCAAACATCATGAGATGGTCGTACTGCTCATACAAAAAGGCTTAGATGTAAACCTTACAGACAACTACGGTAAAACAGCATTGATGTATGCCATAGAAGCAGAAGTATTTGAAACAGTGCGTTTTTTAGTACAAAATGATGCAGACTTGTATCTTATGGATGATGCAATGAACCTAGCAGAAGACTACGTAAAAACAAGTGACTCTAAAATGATACAAGAGTACTTACAGCACATCATCTACATAGACAGACAAGAAGTGACTTCTTGCACGACAATGTGTCAATGCAGTTAAGAGGAAACGTTATGAAACTAGTAGGCTTTACAAAAAACAAAAATGGTATATATAAAGAGTACCTTCCGTATAACAAACAATTCAGTTCAGATATAGATAAAAGAGCCATATTTTTCAATATGTTTACCATTGTATCAAGCGCGGTGCTAAATTTTTTAAAGAGCAAAAGAAATATACAGCTATAGGAAGCTACTGGGAAAGAGGGAACAAGAACGAAATTGATATTGTAGCTGTAGATGATTGGACAAAAAAGATCTTGATCTGTGAAGTAAAATTACAAGAAAAAAAGTTAAATTTGAGTGAGCTTGTGACTAAGTCAGAAAAGTTACTTCAAAAATATAGTGATTATGATGTTGAATATAGACTTTTGTCTGTTAAAGATTTGAAGAATTTTTAGTTATTCCTCTAAAACACAAAATAGTTACGAAACAAAACTACTTTATTTTCTAAGTCAATAGTACTATACTTGCACTGTAGGATAGAAACCACCATAAAGATGTAAATATTATGCAAACCCTCACAGAAGTACTACATAAAAAAACAGCGCTAAGCAGACAAGTTATTGGCAACATACTTAAACTCTTAGATGAGGGGGCAACCATTCCGTTTATTGCGCGTTATCGTAAAGAGATGACGGGTGGGGCGAATGATGATGTGCTAAGAGATTTTCATGATGTCTATATGTCTGCGAAGCGACTGTTGGAACGTAAAGAAGAAGTACTAAAGACGCTTAAAGAGAAAGAACTTCTAACTGCTGCTTTACAGACACAAGTCAGCCAAGCAGAAACCGTGACAGCACTTGAAGACCTTTACAGACCGTTTAAAGAGAAGAAGAATACCAGGGCCTCCCTAGCCATTAAAAAGGGTTTGGAACCTCTTGCAAACATGCTGCAGTCTGCAAAGTTAAGTAAAGAAGAGTTGATGCGTGAAGCAAAACGTTTTGTGCGGGGTGAATTGAAGAAGGTGAATGATGCCATAAAAGGGGCACAAGACATTGTTGCAGAGCGTTTTTCGGACTCGCCTAAAGAGAGAAATGTTGTAAGAGAAATGACCTTGAAGTTTGGGATGTTGGAAACCAAAGCTACAAAGACCTTTGATGAAAGAGGGGTATACAAACATTTTAAAGTCCATAA
>DQVY01000216.1 GCA_015661535.1 Sulfurovum sp.
AAAGATGTAAAGATCGACTTTAAAACCATTACAGCGAGTATTGGTATTTTTGAAAGAACATTGGTCACACCATCTGCTTTTGATGACTTTTTAAATGGCGATGAAAATGCCCTTACTAAAGAAGAGAAAGAAGGATTAAACCTGTTCATAGACAAGGGCTGTACTACTTGTCATGGTGGTATTGCCCTAGGTGGAGAGATGCAAGCTTTTGCTGTTACAGGCAAGTATAAATATGCTGATATTGGTGACTTTAAGGGTGACAAAAATGGTCTTGTCAAAGCACCTACCTTAAGAAATATCACACAAACAGCCCCTTATTTTCATAATGGTGCCATCTGGAGTCTTGCTGAAGCGGTCAAAGAGATGGGACGTATTCAATTGGGTCAAGATATCAGTGATGAAGAAGCAGCAAAAATGGTTACTTTCTTTAAAGCACTGGAAGGAAGAAAACCAAATGTTTCTTACCCTCAACTTCCAAACAGTACAGCAACAACACCAAAACCTGATTTTAAATAGATCTCTGCAAACTCCAATCCTTTCTCCTCAGCGAGAGGGGATTATTCATGTACAAAAACCTCACCATAAATTATGCTAAAATAACATCACACTTAAAAGCAGAAAGCCTACCATGAAATTATACGAACTCCAAGCCATCGCCAAACGTCTTAATGACTTTACTTTTATTAGCCGTGCGAGACGTATAGAGGACAATACCCTCGAGATCATGTTTGACAAATCCCAAAGTTATTTTTTCAACATGACAAGAGGACACAGTCTTGTCTACAAAGCAGAGTCACAAAGACCCCTACAGGGGTACAATGCTCCCTTTGACACACTTTTGCATGCTTTGCTTTCAGGCTCAAAACTCATTGCTGTGGAGGTGCCCGACAATGACCGTATTTTACGGTTCACCATTGCACCCAAAAGCTCCTACAAAGACAAGATCATCTATCTTCAACTTGAATTTACAGGGAAAAATACCAATGCCATACTCATAGATGACAATGAAGTCATCATTGAGGCACTGCGTCACATCGATGCAGACAGTTCTTTCCGTGTGATCCGTCCTGGTATGGAACTTCTCCCCATCCCTCGCAGGGTGCTGTCCCCTGACAGCACCAATACACATTTTAATAAAGAAGGTGCCGTGGGGGCACAGCACCCTACGAATATCGATACGATATTGGAAGAACGATATACAGCGTTGCAAACACGTAAACTTCAAGAAATGAAAAAACAAAAACTTTCAGTCACTGCCAAAAAAGCTAAAAAACTTGCACAGCTTTTAGACAAATTACCCAATGCCAAAAGTTTAGCCGCACAGGCAAAAGTTTCAAACAATTACGGAAACCTCATCCTTTCCAATCTTTATCAAATAAAACCGTATGACAAAACCTTAAAGACCTTCGACTTTGAAGGTAATGAAATTACCATAAAACTCCCTAAAAATGTCAAAGTAACACGTATGCCCGAGCACTTCTTTAACCTTGCGAAACGGGCAAAGAGTAAGGCCAAAAATGTACACATAGAAGAGGAAAACCTACAAAGCAAAAAAGACTTTTATGACAACATCTATTATGCTTTGGAACAGGCGAAAGAGCCTTATGAACTTGAGTTACTGGTCCCTAAACGGGCCAAATCACAACGTAAAAAAGAGAAACTTCGAGAGGGAGAACTTTTTTGGATAGAAGATTATAAAGTCCTTGTCGGCAGAAATGCCAATGAAAATCAAAAACTGCTGGAACTTGCCAAAGGAAATGACATTTGGATGCACACCAGAGAGGTACCAGGCTCTCACGTCATTATTCGTACCGATAAGCAAAACCTCCCTGACTCTGTCATAGAAGCTGCGGCTAAACTCTGTGTTGATTTTTCAGTTAAAAGTCCGGGAGACTACCTCGTTGACTATACAAAACGAAAGTTTGTCAAAATTCAAGAGGGTTCCAGTGTGGAGTATGACAAATACCAAACCATCGCCATTAGAAAAGATGGTGTTGAAATTAGAGAATAAAAAACAATGTCTATAGCTAGCTATGGTATAATCATTGCTATACAAAACCAGGAAAAGATATGACGAAGATTTTTACAGATTACCAGGAGCGCTGGCTCACCGGCATAGGTTTGCTTGCACTAGTTATACTCATAGGCTGGATCGATAGCTTTTTTGTGATGTGGACATTTTTAGGCATTATCTATATTTTTGCATTTTATGAAGCGATGAAACTTTTTAAACTCACCGGTCCATCAATGTATGTCTGGGCTTCACTGTTATGGATAGTGGCCTATTTCTACCCTAACCCTGATGATCTTTTCTTCTTTATGGCGGTTATATTTGCCTCTTCTCTTGCCTATTTTCACAACTTTGACAAAAGACTGCTTCTACCTTTTCTCTACCCGGTTTCAGGCATACTCTTTTTCCTTATCCTCTATCAGGACTTTGGTATCCAGTCTATGTTTTGGCTGCTTGTTACTGTCTCAGTTACGGATGTCGGCGCATTTTTCACCGGTAAAGCCATAGGTAAAACCAAGTTTTCCGACACCTCTCCGAACAAAACCCTTGAAGGTGTCTTTGGAGGTATTATTCTTGCTACGATCGCCGGTACCTTTGCAGGACTTTATGTAGTAGAGCTTTGGATCGCCCTGGCAGTCACCCTTGTCACTTCTATTGCCTCTATTTTCGGAGACCTTTTTGAGTCTTACCTTAAACGTGAAGCGGGGGTCAAAGACTCTGGTGATCTGCTTCCGGGACATGGTGGCATACTGGACCGAATTGATGGCTATCTTTTTGGTGCTATCATGATGGTTATTGCCCTGCGTGCCTTAATCTAAACCATGTCCAGCATTGTTCTTCTTGGTTCAACCGGTTCTATTGGGGTCAATACCCTCATTATGGCCAAACAGTACAACATAGATATTGAAGCACTTGTCGCAGGGTCAAATATTGACTTGCTCAACCAACAAATAGCGGAACATAAGCCCAAAAAAGTGGTCATTGCCCACGAGAAAGACAAACACAAAGTCAATCATCCTGATGTACGCTGTGGGAATGAAGCCATTCTCTCCCTTATAGAAGCATCTCAAAGTCCCATGGTTGTGAATGCCCTTGTAGGCTATACGGGGCTAGCCCCTACACTCAAAGCCACAAGCCTGAGAAAACGTGTAGCACTTGCAAACAAAGAATCTCTGGTCGTTGCAGGAGAATTCATAGACATGTCACTCATTACAGTCATCGATTCTGAGCACTTTGGCTTATGGTATCTGCTCAATGAACGTCCCCTTTCAAAACTCTACATCACTGCTTCCGGCGGGGCTTTTAGAGACTGGGAATTAGACAAAATGAAAGATGCGACGTTTTCCGATGCACTCAAACACCCCAACTGGTCTATGGGGAACAAGATCACCATAGACTCTGCCACCATGACCAACAAACTCTTTGAACTTTTAGAGGCGAAATGGCTTTTTGGGACAAACAATATTGATGCAGTAATTGAAAAAAAATCCATCATCCATGCTTTATGTGAATTTAAAGACGGTTCTACCACCGCACACTTTGCCGGAGTAGATATGAAGCTGCCTATCGCCTTTGCTCTCAATGGTGAAGTCACAGAAGAGATACTCCCCCCTACAGACCTGCTTGCTATAGGAGGTATTGAGTTTTTACCCATCGAAGCATCCCGTTACCCCATTTGGGACATCAAAGAACATATTTTAAAAAATCCACATTTGGGTGTGGTGATAAATGCTGCCAATGAAATGGCCATCGAAGCCTTTCAACAGGAAAAATGTTCTTTCTTTGGTATGTCTGAGATAGTTTTAAATGCTTATGAAAGATTCGGAGATG
>DQVY01000034.1 GCA_015661535.1 Sulfurovum sp.
CAGTGGTTTATTTGTCTCTTTCATTTAAGGCAGGGACAATTTTCAGGAAGCACAAGATCTATAGCAGCAGGTACGACTTCAAAACGTATTTTTGTGTTTGCATAGGGTTCTCCGTCAAGATTCACAGGAATGACTTCTTCAGACTCACTTTCCAGCCAAGTGGTTTGAAAATACTTCACATACTCACCCTCTCTATTTGGATTTTTTACCTCCTCAAGAAGTTGGGAAATATCTGCCTTGAACACCTCTTTTATGATCAATACATCCAGTAAACCATCATTAATATAGGCTTTAGGTGCCATATAGGGAGTGAAGTGAAGTGCTTTAAGTACACCTACGAGTGTATATGCACCACCGCCCAAAAAGTTTTTAAGCTCGACTGGTGTTTCTGCAGTGACCTTTGCACCAAAACCTGCGGTTGCCATATTGATAAAGTACTCTTCATTGGCTTTGGCTATATCTATGGGCATTGTCTTCCCTGACACAGCTAGTCTCAGTGCTTCCAATGAGTTCATGGGTATAGTACAGGCTGTGGAAAAATCATTTGCTGTGCCAAGTGGTAAGATCGCCAGCTGCAGTCTTTGTGCTCTTGGATATTTTGCCAAAGCATTGACCACTTCATTTACAGAACCGTCACCTCCACCTATGACCAGCCGTGTTACATTGTCTCTTATGGCTTCATCAACAAAGCGTTTAACATCTCCATACTCATAAGTTACCCTTACCTCGACCCCCTCAACCTCTTCTCTTAAAAGAGAGATAGCTGAACGCACAGTTTCAAGTCCTGCTTTTTTCCCATTAAGTATGATACGGATCATTATTTGTTTTGTTTTCGTCTTTTATGGAGGTCAGCCAACGCTGTAATCACAGGAATGACCTTCTTTACACCAAAAGGGTCTGCACTGGTAAAAGAGTCTACAGAGTTTTTTACTTTTTTTATAGAGCTGGAAAATTCACCTATATGCTGTTTCACTTCATCTATATCTGTCGATATCTGACTCCAGGCAAAATCTCGTATCTCTTCTATGGATTCAGCTTCTGCTCCTCTGTTTTGGCGGGATGCCACCATAAAAAAGAGTGCTGCAAGAACAATGTTTAACACGGTCTGAATAAAGGCAGACTCAAGATTGGTATATTTGGTTTCAAGATAGAGGAACACGGTCACATTTAGCATGATCAATGCTACAAGCACAGCGATCATTGCCAGAGCAATCCATACGGTTTGCTTCGTTTTTTTACGCATCTCCAAAGCCAAAAGTGCCTTTTCACTCTTGATCAAAAGTTTCATTTTTGCATTAAAATCTTCACTCATTTCATCTCCTTTATTTTGATGATATTGCACTGCCAAAGGCAGCACCCAATGAAAAGAGTACCACTGCTGATATAGGTGAAAGGTTCTCATAATCTTCTTTTATACTCTCAAGTAACTCATGTAGCTTGTCTTCTACATCTTCTTGCCCTTGCTCAACTGACTCCATAATCTCATCGACTTTCTCTTCTGCTTCCGTACGCAACTGTTTTGCCTCTTCCTGGGCTTTTTTAGCTTCTGCACGCTCCTGTTTCTCTTTTAACTCTTTTTGCTTTTTCAGTTCTTCTACCTCTTTACGAAGCATATCGAGTTCCTGATGCATTGTCATTTTTTTTGCCATATCATTTCTCCTTTGATGATAATGAGTCACTTGACTCCTGCTGATAATCACTTAACATAAAAGCTACCCACTTTGTCTCTTCATACCTTCCAAAAAGATACTGCATTCCTACGGTTAAAGGTGCCGAGAGTATCATCCCGGCAGGACCGAACATCCACCCCCAAAATGTCATCGACAAAAAGATGACCAATGCAGAGAGCCCCAAACCTTTTCCCATAATACGGGGTTCAAGTATATTTCCAATCAGTACATTGACCACAATATACCAAAGCATTATCCAAACCCCTGTCATAAGTCCCTGATAAGCCAACGCTATGATAACTGCGGGAACAGCTGCCAAAATAGAGCCAATCACAGGAATAAAGTTAAAGAAAAATGCCAATACTGCCCAGAGAAATGCATAGCGAATATCTAAAATAGTCAATCCTATAAAGAGCAGTATCGCTGTGACTAGACTGGTTTTCATTTTGAGCAAAAAATATTTTTTTATCTTCTCTATGAATTCCATGCTCTTTTCAACATCGCTACCTCTCTCTGACATCACTTTTACAAGCTTGTTGTAGAGAAAAGTTGACTCCATAAGCATAAAAGCCACAATAAAAAAGACAAGGAAAATATTGGAAAATTGATCTTTGGTTTGCGAAACCAGTCCCCTGATCAAGTCTAACACATTGAATGAATCCAAAGCTTTACTGATATCTTCCTGCGTTATACCAAAACCTAATTTGGCGCTAAATATAGAGAGTTTAAGTATCCAGACGTCAAACTCTTTTTGCATAGTCTGATAGTTATGTGCAAAATCTTGCACTTCTCCTCCAATATACCCGCCCAGTCCCATGATGGGGAGAATGATCAAAAATGCAAGACCTACAAGCGATACACTTTTGGGTATATGTTTGGATTCCATATATTTAAACGGGGGGGAAAGCAGTATAGATATAGCGATTGCTATAAGAAAAGGGACTACAAGAGCCGATGATAGCTTTAAAGTAGCAAATACTATGGCAATGACTGCCAGCAGTAAAAATAACTGCGTTATTTGCCAGAGTTGTTTCTCTTTTGCCATCATCTAAACGGCCCTAGAGTAAGTTTTTTACTTTTTCATAACTTTTTTTAAGCTCGTCTGTCGCCAATTCAAGTGCTGTCTGCAAATCCTCTTTGGAGTCGGCATCCATTCCAAGCTCTGCTGCAACTTTAAGCTCTTGGGCAGAATCTCCTGCCACATCAGCGATCTTTTGACTTTTTAGCTTTAAGTTGTCAAGAATCGGATCAAGTTTATCGAGCTCCTCTTTTGCCTCTGCTTGACCCAAATTGGCTTTCAATATAAGTTCATCACGTAATGCTGTTATATCATTCAAGAGCGCGTCAATTTTTTTATTCATTTTCATTCCTTTTTTACTGTTATTTTAAAATATTTCTATGCATAGATAGTTTATCATAATAATATCTGCAAAAGATAACATTTGCTGACATTATTGTTTTTTAACCCGGTTAAAAGTAAATGTAGCCCCAAACAGAAATATAATAGCGGCATAATAGACCCAAAGCATCAATGCCAACAAACTACCCGCAGCATCATAAAGGTCCACAACCTGATTACTGCTGATAAACATACCCATGATACCCTTTCCTAGCGCAAATAAAGAGGCTGTAAACAGGGCCCCAATGAGTGCATCAGACCATTTCAGTCTTGTGTCAGGCAGGTAACGAAAATCCAGAGTGAAGATCACTGTCGTAGCAATAAAATCCAAAATAAACATGTTGAAGATTAAAAAGTATTTGGCATATTCGCCTATCAACTGTGCTAAATAGTGACTCACAGCTGTAAGCATCACATCCAGTACCAAAGAGACGAGCAGAAGAAAAGAGATGCTCACCAAAAGGGATAAAGCAATCATACGACCACGAAACATCATCCAAATATTCACTTTCACAGAATTAGATGCTTTCACTTTGTCTATTTTATTAAGGGCAGTTCGCATAGCATCAAATACTGTTGTGGCAAAAAAGAGTAATAGCCCAATACCTATAAGGGTAGCCAAAACGGTGGGTTCTTGTACACTTAACTTCTCTATAGTCGAAAGAATGAGTCTTGCTGCCTGTTCACCAACCAACACAGTGATCTTTTGAAGTATGGTATCTTGTATAAGGACATCTTTGTAAAATTGTGCTCCTGTCCAAAGCACAATAAGCAGCATAGAGGGCAAAGAGAAAACCATATAATAGGAGATAGCCGCTGCATGG
>DQVY01000299.1 GCA_015661535.1 Sulfurovum sp.
ATTTGTCCCTAAAAAAGAGTACCATTTTGAAGATTTTAGCAAACCCACACTCAAAGAAGAAGGCAATAAAATAACAGGTACCATGCAGAAAAAAGAAAAAATTACAGAGCCTGTACTCAAAGAAAAAACAAGAAAAACTGCCAAAGAGATACTTTTAGAGCAGATGCAAAAGTAAACTTTTTAGAACAAAATATTGTAGGTCGGGAAGAGGACATCCCGACCTACTTTTTAATCACAGTCACATTTGAGTCATTCTTCTCTTTTGCTTCTTTTTCTGCTTCCTCTTTTTTCTTTCTTTCCTCTCCCTCTTTTTGATACATTCTAAATAGTTTTAAATTTTCGAGATGTTCAGCATAGGTAGCTGCAAAAGTATGCCCTCCTTTGGGCGAAAGCATAAAAAACAAATAGTCACCTTTTGCCGGGTATTTGGCTGCATATAAAGCGTCTAAGGACACTGTAGATAAGGGTTGGAGAGGTAAGCCCTTATGTTTATAGGTATTATAGTAAGAGGTATCACTTTTGATCCTCTCAGGGGTAACAATAGTATGTGAATACTTCCCATAATTTAAAGTGCTATCCATTTGGAGTTTCATACCTTTTTCCAAACGGTTATAGATCACTGAAGATATATGAGACATCTCTTTTACCGAATTACTCTCTTTTTGTATGATAGAAGCTATCGTTAGCAAGGCTTTCAACTCTGCAATTTCCGGGACCTCTTTAAAATACTCCAGTGCATAAGAAGCAAGCTTTCCCCGGGAAGTATCTAAGAGATACCCCATACTTGTATTTTCATCTGCATTTCTGGCTAAGGTATAATGGCCCGCAAAAATATCTGCTTCATTAAACAATGCATGTCTCTTGTAATATGCCAGTAGCTTCTTCTGATCAAGCTTCATATCATTTGCTAGTCGAGCAGTAAGTTCTTCTGCAGTTTCTCCTGCATAGACCACCACATCCATGGTCTTTGTTTTTTGTTGATATAAAGTTTTAAAAAAATCAAATCTATTACGTGTATTAGGGGCTACACTATACCACCCTTGTGTAGGTACTTCATTATATTGTAGCATCAAGCGGTCTAACCATGTCACGCTATAACCATTCTTTTTTAATGTGTTTACAACATCTTCCAAATTTGAAGAGGCAATATAAAATGTTTTAGGCGTATCATTGGGAGAGCTAATGTTGTAGAGCATTAAACTCAAGACCATAAAGAGAAATATAATTAAAAAAATCACTATATGTTTATAGATAAATAAAAATGTTTTTTGCATGTTAAGGCACTATATTGCGGCTATAGCTTTCATAAGCCTCTATCACTTCATAGATTGCTGTAGTCAAATGATGCAACTCTTCTTGGCTTATGATATAGGGCGGCATAATATAGACAAGGTTTAAAAATGGTCTGAGCCACACACCTTTTTCAACGAATGCCGATGTCATGAAAGACAAATCAACTCCTTTATGCAACTCCACCACACCAATAGCACCAAGAATACGTACCTCTTTCACAATATTCAGGGTATTACAGCATGTCAATTCTTGCTTCAATTGTCCTTCTATCTTCTTGATATTCTCTTCCCAAGGTGAAGACAGAAGCAGTTCAAGGCTAGCATTGGCAACAGCACAGGCCAAAGGGTTAGCCATGAATGTCGGTCCATGCATGAGTATATTGCCATTTGTTTCTATGCCTTGCATGACTTTTTTTGTCGCCAGTGTGGCGGCAAGTGACATGTAGCCGCCAGTTAGTGCTTTTCCCACACACAATATATCAGGACACACCTCTGCATGTTCATAGGCAAAGAGTTTTCCTGTACGTCCAAAGCCTGTGGCTACTTCATCTAAAATGAGCAAGACATCATAAGCATCGGTCAGTTCTCTTACCCTTTTTAAAAAGAGAGGAGAGTACATTCTCATGCCCCCTGCCCCTTGGACTATTGGTTCTAAAATCACTGCAGCGATTTGCCTATGGTTTTCTTGCAATGTAGATTTAAAATCTGCTATATACTTTTCATCCCAAGGTTCATCAAACATGCACTGTGGTTCCTGGGCAAATATATTTTTATGTAAGACCTGCTCAAAGGCAGTATGCATTCCTGTGATAGGGTCACACACACTCATTGCCCCAAAAGTATCGCCATGATAGCCTTTTTTAAAGGCAAGAATTTTACTTTTTTGCCTGTTTCCCTGTGAGCTGTGGTATTGGAATGCCATCTTCAGTGCCACTTCCACACTGACACTTCCAGAGTCAGAAAAGAAGATATGTTCTAGCTCTTGATGGGTGATATCAAGGAGTGTTTGAGCCAATTTTATAGCGGGTTCATGTGTCAGTCCGCCAAACATCACATGACTCATTTTGGAGAGTTGCTCGCTTGCTGCATTATTTAATGCTGGTACATTATA
>DQVY01000274.1 GCA_015661535.1 Sulfurovum sp.
AAATGGATTTAAATAAGTATCTTTAGAGGTATTTTTTTAAGTTCAGTGACAGTGAACGAACTTACAACTAAGGATTAAAAAATGGCTAACGAATACATTTTTACAAGTGAATCGGTAACCGAGGGTCATCCAGATAAAATGGCTGATCAGATCTCAGATGCTATATTAGATTATATCATTGAAAAAGATCCACAGGCCAGAGTGGCATGTGAGACGTTAGTGAGCAATGGTTTTTGTGTTATTGCAGGAGAACTAAAAACAACAGCGTATGCACCGATGCAGGAGATTGCACGAAAAGTGATACAGGACATCGGATATACAGATGCAACCTATGGCTTTGACTATAGAGCAGCAGCTGTACTTAACGGTATAGGTGAGCAAAGTGCTGACATTAATCAGGGTGTGGACCAAGCATCTGGAGAGATCGGTGCAGGAGACCAGGGATTGATGTTTGGCTATGCCTGTAAAGAGACACCTGAATTGATGCCTCTGCCTATCTCTTTGGCCCATAAAATTACAGCAAAATTGGCAGAAGTACGTAAAAACGGGACAGTACCTTTTTTACGACCTGACGGGAAAGCACAGGTTTCTGTGAAGTATGTAGACGGGAAACCCGTGTCTATAGATACTATTGTGGTCTCTACCCAACATCATGACAATGTCTCTTTGGAGCAGGTACAAAAAGCAGTACTTGATGAGGTCATCAAAGCTGTCATACCCGAAGCGTTGATTCATGATGATATTATCTACCATATTAACCCTACAGGCCGTTTTGTCATTGGCGGACCGCAGGGAGATGCCGGGCTAACAGGAAGAAAGATCATTGTCGATACCTATGGAGGTGCCTGTCCCCATGGTGGAGGTGCCTTTTCGGGTAAAGACCCCACTAAAGTGGACCGTTCAGCAGCCTATGCTGCAAGATATGTGGCTAAAAACCTAGTAGCAGCAGGTGCTTGTGAAAAGGTAACTCTACAGATAGCCTATGCTATCGGTGTAGCAAAACCGGTCTCTATTTATGTAGATACCCATGGTACAGCTACAGTAGAGAATGCAAAAATATCAGCTTGTGTCTCTGATCTGTTTGACCTTACCCCTAAAGGTATTATGGAAGAGTTGGACCTGCTTAGACCTATTTACAGAAAAACAGCGGCTTATGGGCACTTTGGGCGTGAAGATGAAGATTTTACTTGGGAAAAAACACCAAGAGTAGATGAGATAAAAAAGTACCTGGAACTTTAAGATAATATCCATTATCAATATCGTTATATATGCGCTCTGTTGGGAAATAGAGCGTATTAAAAAAAATTTCAAAAATAGCTTTGAGATTAAAGATTAATTTAACTTTTTTAGCTATAGTTTGATTATATTAACAAAAAGGAAATAATATGGCAGTAATTATTGGTGATACTTGTATAAACTGTGCGGCATGTATTGATGAATGTCCAGTAGAAGCAATCGTAGATGAGGATGATAATCCAACAGGTGAGGAGTACTACTATGTATACCCTGACAAATGTGTTGAGTGTGTAGATCACTTTGATTCTCCAGCATGTGCTGAAGCATGTCCAACTGAAGGTTGTATTACTTGGGATATGCCATTTACAGCAGAGCACAAAGATTTCTTTGCAGGTGATAACTACATAGATGGTCAACCATATGGTATTGAAAACCCAGATGCTGAAATGCCAATGAGAGAAGATATTTCTCTTGAAGACAGAGCAGCTAGAAAACCAGTTGTAGAAGATTAATCTTGATCTTTTAAGAGGCCGGCACCTGCTGGTCTCTTCGTAAACTTATATTCCCTCTTTTAACTTAAACAATTTTTAATATTTTTTTAGATACAATTCCGCCCGAATACTCTCCACATAACACAATTTGGAAGTAAATTATCCTTTAGGAATATGAATATGGAACAAACATTATCAATCATCAAACCAGATGCAGTTGCAAAAAACGTAGTAGGTCAAATTTTGGCTAGATTTGAAGCAGCAAACCTTAAAATTGCAGCAACAAAAAAGATCAGACTTTCTCGTGTAGATGCTGAAGCATTTTATGCAGTACATGCAGAAAGACCTTTCTTTAAAGATCTTGTAGAATTCATGGTTTCAGGACCAGTTGTTGTGACTGTACTTGAAGGTGAAAATGCAATGCAGGTTAACAGAGACCTTATGGGTGCTACAAACCCTGCAGAAGCTGAAGCAGGAACGATCAGAGCAGACTTCGCAGACAGTATTGATGCCAATGCGGTTCACGGTTCTGATTCTGTTGAAAATGCAACAAATGAAATCAATTTTTTCTTTGCACAAAGAGAAATCTATTAGTATAAGGAATTACCTTTATGGTAATTGTATTTGATAAAATAGGTTCTACGGCCAAACCCATTGCACTAAGTTCAAAGGGTGTGACGCTTGAGGGAACATTACAGAAAAGCGGTTATCATCAAGTCACTTTGGATGCCATGCTGAATGGATGTTTTGACTTAGACTGTGATAGATGTGGAGAGACATACAGCTATGACATGAACACGAAGTTGAGACTGAAGTTGAGTGATATGGTTTCTGAAGATAAAGATGATTTAGATATAATTGAGTTTTTAGATGGCAAAATTGACCTTTTGTACATACTTGAAAGCGAAATTACATCAATAGAAAGTTCTTATCATTACTGTGACAAATGTGACGGAAATGATGAAGAGTTTGAGATAGAATATTAAATTAATTGTTAAAAAGGATATAAAATGGCAGTACCTAAGAGACGTGTGAGTCACACAAGAGCAGCAAAAAGAAGAACACATTACAAATTGACATTACCAATGCCTGTAAAAGATGCAGACGGAACATGGAGAATGCCTCACCACATGAATATGACAACTGGTGAGTACAAAACAACAAAAGCGTAATTGATGATACGCATCGCAATTGACGCAATGGGCGGGGACTTTGGTCCTGAACCCATTATTGAAGGTGTCATCCAGGCACTGGATGAAAAAACATTTTTGCCTATACTTGTAGGTGACAAAGACCAAATACTGGAATTCCTCCCACAATACTATGTTGACAAAGTTGAGTTTGAAGATGCTTCTGATGTCATAGCGATGTCTGATGCCGCAACAGATGCACTCAAACGGAAAGACTCCTCTATTTATAAAGCAGTGGAACTGGTACGTGAAGGTAAAGCAGACGGTGTACTTTCAGCTGGACATTCAGGTGCAACCATGACAGCAGCTACACTGCGCATAGGCCGTATACCGGGGATTAAAAAACCGGCACTTGCCACGCTCATGCCAAGTATTACAGCAGATAAGACATTGGTACTTGATGTCGGTTCGGTCACAGACTGTAAACCGGAGAACCTTTTTCAGTTTGGTGCGATGGGTGAAGCTTATGTTGCCAAGATAATGAAGATAAAACATCCAAAGGTGGGACTTCTTGCCAATGGATCTGAAGACTCAAAAGGTAATGAACTTACCAAAGCCACTTTCCCTTTGCTCAAAGCATTGGACGGCTTTATCGGTAATGTCGAAGGTAAAGACATTTTTAACGGGAAGGTAAATGTGGTGGTTTGTGATGGCTTTACAGGAAATATCCTGCTTAAAACAGCAGAAGGTGCCGTCTCTACTATTTTTGACCTGATGAAGCAGTATATCCGTAAATCATTGCCTGCAAAAGTGGGTGCTTTGATGATGAAGAAAAAAGTCTTTGGCAATATGAAAAAACAAGTGGACAAAGACGAATACGGCGGGGCACCACTGCTTGGTCTGAAAGGCTGTGCCATCATATCACATGGTGCATCCAGTCCTAAGGCCATTAAAAATGCAGTATTTCAAGCCATCTCTTTTGTTGAATCAGATGTGAACAGTACCATTGAGTCACTTTTAGAACAAGCGAAGTAAACTACAATATTTTAGGGGACGGATGTGCGCCTGTTCCCTCTCTTTTATCTCTATTCCCCCTCTCTTTTAGAACTCTCCCTGCATAATTATGTTAAAATACTAAACGATAACACATGTTCAAGGATAACTATGTCACAAATTTATGCTTCATTTAGATCTATAGGTGCTTATGTACCTGAGAAGATTTTAAGCAATGCAGATCTGGAGAAGATGGTAGATACCACAGATGAATGGATACTGAAACGTACAGGTATCAAAGAGCGTCATATAGCAGCAGATGATGAAGTAACCTCAGATATGGGTGCAAAAGCAGCTGCTTTAGCCATAGAGCGTTCCGCTATACCTAAAGAAGAGATAGATCTGGTAATTTGTGCCACTGTAACACCGGATTATTTCAATATGCCTTCTACCGCGTGTATTATTTCAGATAAATTAGGCATTAATAATGTGCAGGCCTTTGATATTTCAGCCGCATGCAGCGGCTTTGTGTACGTACTTTCTATTGCAAAGGCTTTTATTGAGTCAGGTATGAAGAAAAATGTGTTGATCATCGGGGCAGAGAAGTTTTCTTCTATTGTAGATTATACAGACAGAGGTACCTGTATTTTATTTGGAGACGGTGCTGGTGCGGCGATGATCTCGGCTACGACAAAGAAAGAAGAAGGTATCATCGATCTGCATGCCTCAGCAGATGGTGCCTATGCAGACTTTTTGGTGACACCTGCACCGGGTACTGTGCATCCGGTGAGTCAACAAGTGCTTGATGAGGGCTTGAACTTTGTGCAAATGAAAGGGAATGAAACCTTTAAACTGGCAGTCAAAACATTGACAAAAGATGTCAAAGAGATATTGGCCAAAAATGAGATACCTTCAGAAGATATTCCCCATTTTATTCCTCATCAGGCCAATTACCGTATTATTAAAGCTGTTGGTGATGCGTTGAAAATGAAAGAAGAACAAGTAGTGCTTACTGTTGGCAAGTACGGGAATACTTCGGCAGCATCTATTCCTATGGCGATCAATGACATTTGGGAGTCTGGCAGACTTAAAACTGGAGAGCTAATGTTACTCGATACCTTTGGTGGTGGGCTTACTTGGGCTTCAGCACTCTTGCCTTTTGCAGGGAAAAGTAAGTAAAACGTGCGTATTGGGTTTATTGGAGATATTGTAGGTAAACCTGGTCGCTTAATGCTTAAGCGACACCTTAAAAGACTGCAGCAGGAACACTTCATAGATTTTACCATTGCCAACTACGAAAATGCTTCACATGGTTTTGGGCTGACAGAAAAAAATTGTAAAGAGCTACTTGGGTATGGGGTTGATATGATGTCTGGAGGGAACCACTCTTTCGATAAAAAAGAGATCTTGGGTATGTTTGATACTTACCCACTCATACGTCCTATCAATTATCCTAGATCTACGCCTGGTGAAGGTCTGTTTAAAACCACAGTATTGGGGGCTGAATTGGCCATCATCAACCTTATGGGGCACTACACCATGCCTATGGTAGATAACCCTTTTACGATGATAATAGAAGTCGTTGAGAAGCTTAGATCAGAAGGTGTGAAGCATATAGTGATAGATATGCATGCGGAGGCTAGTTCTGAAAAGAATGCGCTGCTCCAGATGTTAAAAGAAGATGTCTCAGCCATCATAGGTACACATACCCATGTGGGGAGTGATGATCTTCAAGTTGTTGAAGGCTGCTGTTATGCGACAGATGTCGGACTGACAGGCTGTCGAGACGGGGTGATAGGTATCAAGAGTGACATTCCTATAAAACGTTTTTTAACAGGACTTGGGGGACATTTTGATGTACCTGATGATTGTAAAGCGATCTTGCAGATGATCGTGTTTGAATTGGATGATATGGGGCGTTGTGTGGGGGCGGAGAAGATCAAGATCTATGATGATAAGCCTAAGGTTGTGACTCAGGCTTGGATTGACTAACCCTGTTTTTCCTTTTCCCTTGTTCCTTTTCTTTTTTGCAGTGCGCAAAAAAAGAAAACGAACCCAAAAGCGTCTGCGGCATACATTTCAATAAAAAAAGCACAACCACTTACCGCGACTGCATATTTTTTTGAGGTAACTTATCTTCAAGTATGCAATTTTTTAAGTATTTCGTTTTATGCGTACTTTTTTTGGGTCGAAGAGGGCTATGGCTTCTTTGATCATGGGTTCTTCCAGTAGGGTGGAGGGGTCTTTTTCTTTGGCGGCTTCTGTGTCTCCTGCTTCGGGGGAGATACAGGAGCTTTTCATCTCTATCTCTTCTATCATGGAAGAAGTGTCTGCATCATTATGGGGAACGTTGGAGACTTCGACCACTTCGGCAGGCTCAGTGACCTTATTACTTTTTTGTGTAACATTTTCGGTGCCTGAGCTTGTCGAAGGTGAAGTACTAACTACTTTTTTTTTAGCTACATTGACTATTTTGGTTTCAAAACCAAAGGTGTCTTTTGCAAACATATTGATGAGCCCCCAGTGGGTGGTTAATGTTTTTTTATCTTCACCCTCTACCATAGATTCCCAGGTCAGGGTATTATCTTCGAAATTTTGGAAGGCAATATTGCGCTCAAAACAGGCACCTAGGTCATAGTCTCTGTCATAGAGTTTTTTGATAAACATGTCGAATGTTTTTTGATGGGGATTGGCTTGGATAGGCTCATCCACCGTGTTACTTAGCTCTTGGGTCACTGAGGCTGTCGAATGTGCTTCACTCACTGAACTTGTCGGCTTCTCTTCTGTCACTGGGCTTGTTGAAGTGTTGAGTATAGGTGTAGGTAAAGAAGAGTCTATCTCATCTTGTGTAATGGTAATGACTTCAGGACGCACAGTGAGGTCGGGAGAGGGTGAACTCACCATGATCTCTGAGACCTCTACTCCTTTAAGTTCTTGTTCCAGACCTCGTATCATGGTATCGATATCTTTGATCTCCAAAGATTCCATCATTTTAAAAAGTGAGAGTGACAATACAAATTCACCATCACTGCCAAGAGAGAGTAAAGATTTTGATTCTGCTATGACCCTAAAAAACCGTTCAATGATCATAGGCGAGAATGTACCATTCCCATTGAGCAAAAGATCTTTCAAATAGAGTGTGAGTTCATCGAGGATCATCTCTGCTTCATAGTCAGATGCCATGCGAATAAAAGCGAGTATCTTGCTACTGTCTTTGTGCATAATGTCTGATAGCAAGGCTTCAAGATGGCTAGGTTCTATGATGCCTAACATCCCTGTTACGGTACCTACATCTACAAAATTCTTGGAGTAGACAATCGCTTGATCCATGAGGGTGAGAGAATCTCGTAAACTTCCGGCACCAGAACGTGCAATAATGTCCAAAGCATCTCTTTCATAGCCTACTTCTTCAAGATTTAAAATATGTTCCAAGTGCTTTAATACAAGGTTTTGAGGTATTTTTTTAAAGCGAAAATGCTGTGTTCTTGAGAGAATGGTCGCAGGAAGTTTCAGCGGGTCTGTGGTTGCCAAGATGAATTTCACAAAATCAGGAGGCTCTTCAAGGGTTTTAAGCAAAGCATTAAAGGCTTGCGGGGTGAGCATGTGGACTTCATCGATGATAAATATTTTGTAACGTGCGGAGCTTGGTTTGTATTTGGTGTGTTCTATGAGGTCTTTAATATCATCAATACCGCGGTTACTCGCAGCATCCATCTCAATGATGTCCATATGTGAGCTCTCTGCAGCCATTTTACAGTGCGTACAGACACCGCAGGGGTGAGAAGTTTCTCCTTGTTCACAAAGCAGTGCTTTGGCAAAAATACGTGCTGTAGAGGTCTTTCCTGAG
This sequence comes from Sulfurovum sp., assembly GCA_015661535.1. GTDB lineage: Bacteria > Campylobacterota > Campylobacteria > Campylobacterales > Sulfurovaceae > Sulfurovum. The sequence goes on from DQVY01000274.1 coordinate 7,698, forward strand.
CCTCTAAGTCCTGAAAAAAGGTAGGCATGAGAGAGTCTGTTGCCATCCAGTGCAAGTGACAATGTTTGTGAAACTGCCTCTTGGCCTATAAGGTCATCAAAGGTGGCAGGTCGGTATTTTCTTGCAAGTGCTAAAGACACATCATCTCCTCGGCTTTTATAGCAATATTGTAGTAGGTTTTTACTTTTAGTTGGTATAATTGAGTAAAAATGAAGGGCTTGAAGATGAGAATGGACGATGAACGTGAAAGCAGTAATATAGATGATAGAAGAGCAAGTTCAGGAGGTCGTGGAGGGAGCATGCCCTCTATGAACACGATGATGATGCTGTGGCCTATTGTCAAGCCATTGCTGCGTTCTAAGTTTGGTATGCTTCTTATTGCCGGAGGTGTGGCAGCCTATATGCTGGGGTATAACCCTCTTGCTTTACTTGGCATGGGAGGAAGCACTGTTTCACGTCCTGTCGATAAAGTAAAGGATGAAAAACAGGCTGTGTTCATTAAAAAAGTACTGGCAAGTACAGAAGATGTATGGAAAAAACAACTGCGAGGGTATAGGGAACCTGTGATGGTACTGTACCGCGGGAGTACACGGTCAGGCTGTGGTCATGCTTCGGCTCAGATGGGACCTTTTTATTGTCCTGCGGACCAAAAAGTCTATCTTGATCTGGGCTTTTTTGATGAATTGGCAGGCAAGCATGGCGCACCTGGAGACTTTGCACAAGCCTATGTGCTTGCACATGAGATAGGACATCATATTCAAAATTTGCAAGGCACACTAGCAAAAGTACAACAAGCAAAACAGAGCTGGGGCGGCAGCAGTAAAAAATCGAATGCATTACAGGTAAAAGTAGAACTTCAGGCAGACTGTTATGCGGGTGCCTGGGCGTATCATGCACACAAGCAGTTTGATATACTCGAACCGGGTGACGTAGAAGAAGCATTACGTGCAGCATCTTCCATTGGTGATGATACTTTACAAAAACAGGCAGGACAGCGTGTACGACCAGATGGTTTTACGCATGGGAGTTCTGCACAACGGGTAAAGTGGTTCAGACGGGGGTTTGAATCAGGTGATTTGAGAGAGTGTAACACCTTTAAGTAGGTCGGGATGTCCTCTTCCCAACATAAACATGCATACAATAAAAATGATACATAACCAGTATTATTTAAACCATTACAAACAAAACCAATTCATAAGCATCTAAACTAATAATATGTAGGGTGGTGCATTTATGCTCACCTCTTATAAAGTTAAATATTCACAATCAAATATATTTTGTTTTGATGGGCATAAATGCACCACCCTACAATTAACCCCATTTTTGCTATAATCCTTCTCATAAAATAAACCACCTAAAACGTAAAAT
>DQVY01000027.1 GCA_015661535.1 Sulfurovum sp.
AAAAATATAATTACCTTATAATATATTTATCTCTTCCGCTTTGTTTTGCCTCAAATAGAAAAACCATCTTCGAAATTATAGAACATTGTTTTAATAGTTGTATTTTGAAATAGACTAAAAGAAATGACAGTAGAAAACTCTAACATGTTACCATGTAAAATGGACCTTTTGTACCTTTGCTGTTTATTTTGTCCCTATCTTTTATTTTAGAGCGATTATTCTTTAAAAGATTTAAATTAATATGCTTTGAGCTAAAATACATTCATAAAACAATTAAAAGATACTAAATGAAGCCAATTTACCCCTTGAACGTCAAAAATGAATTCCATTTTAACTCCTCAGCACGCGACTTTACCGTAGAAGAGATACCTCTTTATGAATTTATAGGTGAGGGGGAACACCTTATACTTCAAGTACGGAAGAAAGACATGACGACATGGGAGATGCTTGATGCTATCTCTAATCATGTGGGCATAAGACGACGTGACATGGGCTATGCAGGACTGAAAGACAAACATGCGATGACCATACAGTACATCTCTGTGATGGCAATACATGAAGAAAAACTCAAAGCCTTTAGCCACGAGAAAATAAAAATACTCTCTACCGTAAGACATAACAATAAGATCAGAGTAGGGCACCTAAAAGGCAACCGTTTCAAAATTCGTCTTAAAAAGGTACTTGGTGTGCAAAAAGACAAACTCGACTCTGTACTCAAGTGGATAAAAAAGAACGGGGTACCCAACTATTTTGGGAATCAGCGTTTTGGTACCGATGGCAACAATTGGATGGATGGGAAAAAACTCATAGAGGGCACACTTAAGATGCGAGACAAGAAAACAAAAGAGTTCCTTATGGGGTCTTACCAGTCTTATCTTTTTAACAACTGGCTTTCCAAACGTATGGAACTGAACCATCTTCTTGAAACCTTTACAGAAACAGAAACAGAGCAGATCATGAAATTGCCCGTAGGTTCACTTAAAGGTACCAAATCACAGCCAAATTTCTTTAAACTTGTAGAAGGTGATGTGATGATGCATTACCCTTATGGTCGTTTGTTTAATGTAGAAAATCTTGAGGAAGAGGCGAAACGTTTTGAGTGTAAAGACATTGCCCCAGCAGGACTTCTCCCCGGGAAAAAGACCAAACTTTCAGAAAGTACAGCGGGCCTTATAGAAGCACCGTATGCTGAAGAGATCAATTTAAACGGTGCGAGACGTTATGCCTGGGTACAGATTACAGAGATCACTAAAACCTATGTAGAAGAGAAAGCACACTATGAGTTGAGTTTTGTCTTGCCTAAAGGATGTTATGCAACCAATGTTTTAGATGTTTTAAGAGGGGAAAGCATTTCATAAGTTTTTTTGCACAATTACTTCACTTTTCTAGTATACTATTTTACAAGACTTAAAAAGGAATAAAAAATGATAAGAAAAAAAATCAAACATATCGGCGCCATGACCATACTGGCATCTGCTCTGTTATTTAATGGTTGTACACCTCAAGAACAGGCATTTGCCACTGGCATGGGAGTAGGTGCAGTAGCAGCATCGGTCTATTCTTACCCACGTTATTACAATCAACCCTACTATTACCATGGAGGGAGATACTACTATGGTGGTATGTACAGAGGTGGATATTATTACTACCGTGGTCATAGATATAGAAGTGGTCACTACTACCATGGCGGATACAGATATTATAATGGACGCAGATATCGAGCCCAAGTAGGTCATTATGGTTACTACACCAATAGAAACCAGTATAGCAACCGTCGAAACTATAACAGAAACAACAGATATAACAATAGTAGATCTAACCATAATAACAAGTATAACAAAAATCAGAGGGTGTATAATCACAACACCAGATACAACAAAAATGACAGATATAGCAAAAACAATAAATATAATAAGCATAACAGAGCGAAACAAACAAGGTCTGCCAATAAGAGATATGATGAAAAAAGACATAACAAGAAGAGTGAGAAAGAAAAAAAATATACTAAAAAGAAAAACCATTACAATAAACAAGCAAGAAAGACGAGGGCATCACATACTCGAAGCAATAATAGAAGTAGATCTACGGATTACCGTTAAGAAAAAAAGAAGTGATTATTTATCT
>DQVY01000068.1 GCA_015661535.1 Sulfurovum sp.
ACGGGACACGTAAAAAACTGGGTTCTTTTCTGATGATGTCTTCTATGGCAGGTCTTACTGTCTCCTCATCACTTTGGCTTACCGCCATGGCAGCCAACCCTGCCGGCGCTAAAATGGCAGAAGAGTTTGGTGTACATATTACCTATGGTTCCTGGGCTATTGCTGCGTCTGTACCGGCACTTGTACTTTATTTACTCATACCACGTGTGCTTATGAAGATATATCCTCCAGAAGTAACAGAGACTCCCGATGCACCACTGATCGCACAGAATGCCTTAGAGAAAATGGGCCCGGTACATAGAAATGAATGGGTCATGCTGGCAGTTTTCATCGGTATGGTCGGTCTGTGGATCGCTTCCTCTTTTGTACCTGAACTCAATAAAACAGCCGTGGCTTTCCTTGGATTGGGTATCTTGATGCTCACCAATATTTTTACTATGGAAGATCTTAGCGCAGAGGGTAAGGCACTTGGTACGCTTGTATGGTTTGCCATCCTCTACGCAATGTCTGTGTATCTCAACAGGTTTGGTTTTATGGGATGGATTGGAGACAATGCTGCAACCATGGTAGAGGGAATGTCATGGCCGATGGCTTATGTAATCCTTATTGTCTCTTATGTCTTGATACACTACTTCTTTGTATCTCAGACCGCTCAAATGCTGGCACTTTTCACTGTATTTTTGGGGGTGGCTGTAGGAGCAGGTGTACCTGCAGAACTGATGGCACTGATGCTTCTTTTTGCTACGAATTTCAATGCGATCATCACTCCTCAGGGTTCATCTGCCAACGTCATCTATGTGGGTAGCGGCTATTTGGAACCGGGTGAGATCTATAGAGTGGGTGGTATTATCACCTTGGTAAATACAGTGGTTTTCCTTACAGTGGGAACAGCATGGATATTATTGGTTACATAAAAGGAAAACATGATAAAACAATAAAGGCAACAAAAGCAATGCCAATTATTTAAGGGTCATTCTCTCCTATGACTTTTAGTAGGCCCTTTTATTTGATCCCCTTTTTACCTCAATGAAGACATAGCCTCTATTGCTATCTCCATAAAGCCGTCTGCTCCGGGAATATACGGTATAAGTGTGGTACCGATACCACCCCAAACAACAATAAGTGCCATCATGACAATCAGAATGGTGCTGATATTCACAGGAAACACTTTTTGCTCCTCTTCTGAGGGGTAAAAATACATCATGGCAATGAGTTTAAAATAATAATAGACCGAGATAAATGCCGTAAGTATCCCTAAACCTGCCAGTAAGATCTGTCCGGATTCTATGGCTGAAGTGAAGATGTAAAATTTACCCAAGAACCCTATGGTTGAAGGGAATCCTGCCAGAGACAACATAAATATACTCATCATCAGTGCCATATAGGGACGTCTTTGTGCAAATCCTTTAAAGTCCTCATATTTCATTTGCCGTTTACTTTGAGAATCGATAAAACTCAAAATACCAAATGCACCTGCAGCAGAGATAAAGTATGCAATAAGGTAGAACATAATAGCAGGTGCAGCAACTTTTGAACCTAAGCCTATAGAAGAGAGTGCAATAAGCAAATAGCCGCTATGCACGATAGATGAACCCGCAAGCATTCTTTTGACCAGGCTTTGATTGATTGCAAGCCAGGAACCTCCAAAAAGGGTAAGGATGGTCACTGCCTGCAGCAATTCCGTCCAAAAACTGTTGATGGGAGCAAAATCTACCAGATAGAGACGCAAAGCAATCGCAAATACAGCGATCTTGAATGTAGATGCCATATACATGGTAATAGGATAGGGCGCACCATGATAGACATCAACCACCCATGAATGAAAAGGCACAGCACCTATTTTGAACAAGATAGTAAGCATGATGAAAGTGGCACCAATAATAAGCATAGGGATGTTGTCTAAGCTATTGCCATTGACATAATTTGCGATCTCAGTCAGAGATGTGGAACCAACCGATCCATAAATAAGGGCTGTCCCGAGCATGAAAAATGCACCGGTCATAGAACCCAATACTATATATTTCATCATCGCTTCTGAACTGACTTTATTGCTCTTGTGATACCCGACCAAAGCATACACACTGAGTGACGCGATCTCTAAGGCGATAAAAGCGGTTAAGAGTTCATGGGCGTGGGATAACATCATCATACCAAAGAGAGAAAACAGCATAAGCGCAAAATACTCTCCGGAGAAATAAGTATGACTTTTAAAGTAATCATTGTTGATGAGCAGTGTCAACATAGCACCTGCAGTAAACATCATGTCAAAAATCGATGCAAAGTCATCGAGGATGAATGTGTCACCAAATATAGTTTCAAAAAGAAAAGCAGTACTTTTGTCTCCATACAAAGAGAACTGTAAAATAAGAGAAAGTCCCAAAAAAGAGACGGCAATAAGATTTAGTCTACTCAATGTCAATGTGCTGTTGGCAAGCAGCATCAAGACCAAAGCACCCAGTACCACTGTTGCCATAGGGGAAGCATATAAGAATTGTTCTATCATTTTGAAGCTCCTATCGCATGTAAAGCATCTTGTAAAAACAGACTCAGTTGAGGCTCAAACATAGGTGTAAAGAGTGAGGGAGCAATACCTGTAAGTATCAAAAGTATGACCAGAGGAAGTAAGAGGATGACCTCTCTAAGATTCAGGTCAGAAAATTCTGTTGTATTGTTTGCTGTGCCAAAAAGTGTACGTTGTAACATCCAAAAGATATAGACCATAGCCGAGAGCATTGTGGTTGCGGTAAAAACACCTATCCATATATTGGTTTTGAATGCACCAATAATGATGAGCAGTTCGGCTACAAAGCCTCCCGTACCCGGTAACCCTGCTATGCTGAGTGCAAAAAATGCAAAAAAGAATGCAAATTTCGGTGCCTTGCCTGCAATACCGCCAAGCTCAGAAATATGTACGGTTTTAAAACGTTTATAGAGCAATCCGATCATGAGAAAAATACCTGCGGAGGCAAGGGCATGGGTGCCTATGAAGTACAAACTCCCGCTCCAGGCATAAATGTTGGTCAAGAAAATCCCCAGTGCAATGAGCGAAAGGTGTGAACCCGAAGAGTAGGCAAACATACGACGAAGGTTGTCCTCTGTAATGGCACGAATGGCATAATATAAGAGACCAATGAGTGCCAATACTATAATTGTGGGTGCATAATAGATAAGTGTTGTTTCAAAGAGACCAAATCCAAATCTCCAAATACCGTAAATTCCGAGCTTAGCCATGATCGATGACATAATAACCACTGCGGGTGTCGGTGCAGAACCATAAGCAGGTGCCATCCAGGTGTGAAAACCGACCAGTGGTATCTTAATGGCAAAAGCAAGTAAGAATCCTGCAGCAAGCCAAATAAACGTTTGTGCATCAAAGTCAAGCGTGGCAAGGTCTTGTAATGCGAAACTCCATACACCTGTCGTTTCAAAATACATATAGCCAAGATACATAATAGAAAAGAGCATACTCATAGAACCCAGGATGGTCATTAAGATGATCTTCATGGAATTGTACTGACGCAGTCCATTTCCATATTTTCCTATCATGATAAAAATAGGTAGTAACATGGTTTCCCAAAAGAGATAAAAAAGTACCAAGTCAAGTGAAAGCACAGCACCGGTCACTCCTGTTTGAAGCAGCATCATATTGTACCAGTATCCTTTTCGCTTCTCATGCATCATATAAAGATAGAGAGGTGGCATTAAAAGGGTGATCAGTAAAAGCATGATCAACGAGAGGAAATCGATACCTATAAAGTAAGTGAAACCTGAGCTTTGGATCCACGGTGCCTGTTCAACAAATTGCATACCGCCATGAGGGTCATAATGATAGGCCAACCATAAAACAAGGAAGAGGGTGACGACAGAAGAGAAAAATGCTCCCAGTCTCAATACTTTCACGGGTGCCTGCACCACTCCCATGACCATAGCGATGATCAGAGGCAGAAAGATGATATTGCTAAGGATGTGATCCATCATTTACAGCACCTCCAGTTTAATTAACATATAGCAAGATATAGCAGATAAGCCTACGAGTATATAAAGTGCATAGTATCGGACTTTCCCGTTTTGCAAGGTACCAAACATTTCTGCAGACTGTAGATAGCCCCATATATTGAGATTAATAAACCCATCAAATATTTTAGGATCTATGATATTCTCGATCAGTCTACTTATCTTGAGGAGTGGTTTTACAATGAGAATATCATACAGCTCATCAATGTAAAATGTATGGATCACCAAGCTTTTAAAACGTGTATTTTCTTTCGCTTCTTCTGCATTTTTGGCAAAAAGTGTATAGGCCAACCCCATACCTAAAAGAGCTAATATCACATTAAGTCCTCCGAGCATATATTCTGTTGCATGAGAGACATGAAGTTTCATATCGGGAAGGCTTAAAAATGTGTTGATAAGTGCATGACCGCCATAGGCTTCATTGAGACCCAAAAACCCTGCGCTTGCAGCACCAATGGCTAAGACAACAAGAGGTTGGGTCATGGTCTTTGGCAGTGCTTGTAACTTATGCTCCTCTTTGGCTTGCGCATGAAATACGCTAAAGAGCATTCTAAACATATAAAATGCTGTAAGCAGTGCTGTCAATGTTCCCATGCCCCAGATAATATAATGTTCAGAGGTAAAAGCAGTCACCAAAATGGCATCTTTTGAGAAGAAACCTGCAAAGGGAGGTATGCCGCTAATGGCAAGTGTTGCGATGAACATCGTGATATAGACCAGTTTAAGATGTTTTTTTAATCCACCCATTTTAAAAATATTTTGCTCATGATGCAGTGCGATGATCACAGCACCTGCACCCATAAAGAGCAATGCTTTAAAGAAGGCATGGGTAAAGACATGAAAAATACCGGCACTGTATGCACCCAGACCAACAGCGATGAACATATAACCCAGTTGACTCATGGTCGAGTAGGCAAGTATCTTTTTAATGTCACTCTGATAACAGGCAATGATGGCTGCAAAAAGCGCAGATGCTGCACCTATAGAGGCTATAAAGATACCAACATCCGGGATCTCAACATAGATAAAACTGTACCTTGCCACCATATAGACACCCGCAGTTACCATAGTAGCAGCATGTATGAGCGCAGAGACAGGTGTAGGGCCTGCCATGGCATCAGGAAGCCAGACATAAAGAGGGATCTGTGCAGATTTACCCATAGCACCCACAAAAAGCAAGATACCTATAAGGCTCAACATTTCAGGATCGATAGCAGAGATATGTGTCGCTATCGCTTCAAAAGTGAATCCACCCTCAGCACCATGGACAAAAAGTAGTGCCAGTGCCATAATGAAACCAAAATCACCCACACGATTTAAGATAAAAGCTTTGTTTGCCGCAGTAATATTGGCGGTATCATGATGGTAGAATCCAATCAAAAGGTAAGAACACAATCCTACCAGTTCCCAGCCTACAAACATCATGATGGGATTGTCTGACAACACCAAAAGCAGCATACTGCCCATGAAAAGATTAAAGTAGGCAAAGAACTTGCCATAGGCTTCATCTTCTTTCATATATCCTGCGGCATAGATATGAATAAGTGTCCCGATAAAGGTAATGAAAGATATCATCACCACAGAGAGCCTGTCTGCCATGAATGCTATGGAGATATTAAGATCACCTATGGCTATCCATTGCAGCAGTGTCGTGTGCAGTGTATCGCTTCCATTTATAACTTGGTACGTCACGATAAACGATAAAAGTGTCATGATCATAGGTGTACCTACACCAATGATCGTATAAAAAGTATATCTCTTTGCTTTTGTATTGCCAAGATAGACTATGCCAAGAAGCAGTGCAGAGAAAAAGGGAAGTACAACAATAATACTAAGCATTATTCTCTCCTTGGCTCAAGGTATGAAAAGTGTCACTGTCTATGGTCCTGTTCTCACGATACAAGTGTATAATCATAGCCAGGAAAACAGCTGCTTCAGCAGCAATGACCCCTATCATCAGGAGTGCCATCACTGAACCGCTTGTATCATCAAGTACTTTTGAGAGCGTTGCAAGAAGCAGTGATACAGAACTCAACATTAACTCAATAGACATATAGAGCACAAAAAGATTTTTTCTGCTCACAAGTCCTACAAGTCCAATACTGAAAAGAATAGAGGCTAAAAGAAAAAACATATCCGGGGTCATGGTCTGCTCCTTTCTCTGCTGTTTGTTTGTGTAGTATTGTCCTCTTTCTTTTTACTTTTTCTGGCAATCACAATGGCACCTACCATCGCACTTAAAAGCAATATGGACAAGATCTCAAAAGGCAACACCCAGTGACTGAACATCTCTTTTCCAAGCACTTTTGTATTGATGGTTTCCATCGTAGAAAAGTGGTCTGGCAAGGTTGTCAGTGTTTTATAAAGTAAAATTGTGAATGGTGCGACCAAAATAGACGTCAAAATGATCCATTTTGTTTTGTTGGGTTCTTGGGGCAAACTTTTACTCTGTGCATTCACAGTCAAGATCGTAAGCATACTCAAGACCACCACCGCACCTACCGATACCAGGATCTGTGCAATCGCCAAAAACTGACTGTTCAGCATTGCGAATAAGCCAGCCAAAGCGATCATCGCTACGAGAAAACCAAAGGCAGCAAAAACAGTTTGTTTATTGCTTATCATTGCAATACTTCCGCCGATCATGAAAAGTGCCAAAATAGAAAAAATACTAATCTCTAGCACAAGAATTCTCCTCTCCAAAAGCACCTTTATGTGATAAAAGCTGCTCTTTGTCCATGATAAAATCTTCTCTGCTACTTCCCGTAAGTGAAAAGATACCCGTATCCATACGAATAGCATCACAGGGACAAGCCTCTACACAATAGCCGCAAAAAATACATTCAAGGGTGTCTATGAAAAAGCTTTTGGGCATTTTTTCATCATGGCCGTCTTCTCTTTCTGTCGCTTCAATAAAGATACAGTCTGAGGGACAGGCAGTGGAACACATAAAACATGCAACACAGGCAATGGAGTCATCCGGTCTGTGTGTCAACCTGTGCAGTCCCCGGTATCTTTCCGTAATGTCTGTGGGTTGCTCTTCCGGGTACTCCAGGGTGTCCACTGCATTGATGTCACTTACATTCTTAAAGAAGTGTTTAAAGGTCACTTTGACCCCATCGTAAATAGCCGGAAGGTAGAGCTTGTCTTTCAGGCTGCTGCCATGTCTTGGTATAACGGTTATATTTTTATTCATGAACTGACTCCTACAACGACCAGCGCTGTGATAAAGAGATTTAAAAGGGAGAGTGGTAAGAGGTAATACCATCCCAAGTGCTGTATTTGATCATATCTAAATCGTGGTACGGTCCATCGGATCACAATAAAAAAGATATTGAACATCATCAATTTTGCCACAAATACCACGATCTGAAAGAGCATGACGGTGATACTATTTGCCAAAGTACTCTCTGCAAAAAATATCAGATAGAGTAAGATCACTTCAATGAGTGCTGTCATCGCCAAAAGCGCGATTGTCAAGACCTTTGTTTCGAAGTTCCTTCCACTGTCTGTCGTGACAGTAGGACGTACGGTGTTGTTCTTTCTCATCCAGCGAATAAGAAGAGCAACGATAAGAGGCACGGTGATCATCAATACTCCTGCAAAGACAGAAAAGTTTTGAAGCATCATTTCTGTAGATACCCATGGTATCTGATAGCCTCCGAATATCACGGTAATGATCACGGCAGATGCGGTATTCATCGCAACATATTCACCCATGAAGTACATTGCGAACTTCATCGCTGTATGTTCTGTCATATATCCTGCAACAATCTCACTCTCGCCTTCTGCAACGGTAAAAGGATTACGGTTGGTTTCAGCAAACAGTGACACGATCAGTATGATACTGGCTAAAGGTTGTACCAAAATACCCCAGGCAGGTAAAAAACCAAAGAACACACCGCTTTGCCACTGTACCATAGCATTAAAATCGATGGTATCATAGGTGATAATAAAGGCTAAAATACTCAGACCCAAAGGCAACTCATAAGAAATGACCATAGAACCTGCACGGGAAGCACCTAAAAGCGCATATTTATTATGAGAAAGCCACCCACCAAAAATGACACCCAACACACCAATAGCACCGACAGCCAAATACCAAAACACACCAAAGTCAATGGGTAAAGCCTGTACTCTTAATGCTTCTCCATTTATATGCAGGGTATCGGCAAAGGGTATCGCCATAAAGGCAAGAAGTGCCGCGGCAAAAGTGATGACCGGGGCAAGCATAAAAAGCCATTTACCCATTTTAATATGTGAAGGATAGTACTCTTCTTTAAGTAAAAGTTTTACAACATCGGCAAAAGACTGTACCACACCGCCTAAACGAAACCCAAATACATTGGTACGGTTGGGACCAAGTCTGTCCTGAATCAACGAGGCAATCCGTCTTTCAAGCCAAACCAAGACGGGAATGGTAAGCAGTGCAAGTAATGTCCCTAAGAGAAATGAACTGATGGCTATGACTATCGCTACAGTACTCATACGCTCACCTTTTCAAGCCATTCGATCACTGTGGGAAGAGGATCATTTTTGCTTAAGGCTTTTTGACAGTGTTGGGTAATTCCTTCTTCATTGGTGATATGTCCGGAACTCTCTACATAACTTGCAAGGGGTAAGATAAATGCTGCGTCAGGATCTTGATGCGTTCTAAAGTCTATGCTTCGCTCTGCTTCAAATTTTCCCGGATGGTTAAAGTTTATAAGCAGTTCACACTTTTCTGGTATTTTTGTCTCTAGTGACAGGTTTTCAATAGTTTTATAATTTGCTGCTCTTTGTGCAGATTTCAACATATCATCTTTAAAATCTTCATCTCTGTAGATATCAAGAGGAGCACAGACATTTGCCTCAATTTCTTTGGAAAAATTCAAAATAGCTTCTATATCTTCTGTGTAAAGATTTGCATCGATGATCACTGTAATATTGCTTTTATATTTTTTCACTAAGTCCTTCAATGCCTCTATCGCTTCATCTTCACTGATCACCTCATTGTCCAGTACGATCTCATGCTGTCTATTCTCCTGCAAACCTTTATAAGAGAGTCTTCCTTCATCACAAATGAAAAAGCCATTCACCTCATCATTTCTTCGCGGTCTATATCGGTAGATCACATCATCTTGATACTTTATTTTATTGTGATCGATGTAAATATTACACCCTTTGGCACAACCATGACAAACAGATTCTACTGTTTTCAAAAACCATACCCTTTGTGAAAATCTAAAGTCTTTAGAAGTGAGTGCGCCTACAGGACAAAGATCTACGACATTCATGGCATAAGGATTGTCAAGTTTTTTCCCCGGCATAGTACTCACTTTCGCATGGTCACCACGACCAATGATCCCAAGTTCATGGGTACCTGTGATCTTGTCCGTAAACCTGGTACATCTTGCACACAATACACAACGCTCCTGATCTAGTATCACATTGGAACCCAGGTCAACTTTTTTTAAGCCTTTTTCTTTTTCAGGTATTGTGATCTTTGTATCATGCAGGCCATAATCCATGTAGAAATTCTGTAAAGAACATTCACCTGCCTGGTCACAGGTAGGGCAATCCACAGGGTGGTTGATGAGTTCAAGTTCTAAAATATTGGTACGTACCTTTTCAATATTTTCTCCTTTTGAGCGTACTTCCATACCTTCTTTTATAAAAGTATCACAAGCGATCTGAGGTCTTTTTTGCCCTTCTATCTCAACCATACACATACGGCAGTTCCCGTCTGCACCCAAAGCTTCATGGTAACAGAAGTAGGGTACTTTTACCTTCTCTTTGATCAGTAGATCAATAAGAAGTGAACCTTTTTCAGCATGAAACGTTTGATCATCAACGATCACTTCTACCATTTCACTCATAGTGCCTCCTCAAATTCATCTCTAAACCGTTCAATAAATGAGACAATTACTTTCGAAACAGAAGGGGCAAAGACACAAATGGTTTTACCGTTCATGGTATCTGCCACCTCTAAGAGTTTGTCAATATCTTCTTTGCTCCCGCGTTTGTCCAGTATTTTCCCCACAAGTTTGTCGACCCATCCTGTGCCTTCTCTACAAGGCGTACACTGTCCGCAAGACTCTTCATGGTAAAATTCCAATATATTTTTTAATACACTTACCATACAGGTGTCTTCATCCATGATGATCATACCGCCCGTACCCAAAGAGCTTCCAATGCTGCGAAGGGCTTCATAATCGAGTGTCAGGTTCTCTACTTCCTCTGCGGTAAGTACACCACAGGAGACACCTCCGGGTATGAGTGCTTTGAGCCGCTTGCCATTTTTGATACCACCACCATAATGGTTTATATATTCCATCATAGACGTACCGAACTCTGCTTCATACACTCCAGGTTTTTCAACATGTCCGGACATAGCAAAAAGCAGTGTACCGGGACTCTGTTCTGTGCCATAGGCTCTGTATGCATCTGCACCGTTTTCAACGATGAAAGGTACCGTTGAAATGGTTTCTACATTGTTGACCAAAGTAGGGTGGCCAAAATACCACTCCGGCTCTTTTTGTTTAGGTTTGAGTCGCGGATGTCCCCGTTTCCCTTCCATAGATTCAAGCAATGCTGACTTCTCTCCGCAAATATATGCACCTGCACCACGGTGAATGGTAATATCACAGGCATCCAAGAGACCTGCTTCATAGGCTTCATCTATGGCAGCCTGCAAGATCTTCTGGTACTGATGATACTCTCCGCGAATGTAAATGTAGGCATGTTTTGCCCCAATGGCATAACAGGTGATGAGTATGCCTTCGATCAAAAGGTGAGGGTCTTTTGAAATGATCTGTCTGTCCTTAAAGGTCCCAGGTTCAGATTCATCACAGTTAACCGCCAAAAAGGAGGGCTTGTCATGTTCTTGGTCTTGAGGCATCAGTTCCCATTTGCCAGCTACCGGAGCACCGCCGCCGCCTTTTCCTCTTAAATTGGCATCTTTGATGATGTGTATAATCTCTACAGGAGAATACTCCTTTAGCTTTTTAAGTGTTTTGTATCCGCCATGAGCCTGTGATACTGTCAGCGTAAAGCTGTTCTTCAAGTCAAATTTACGAGAAACTATTTTACATTCTCTCATTTGAGTGCCTTTAATATCTCATCAACATTTTCAATCGTCAGATTTTCATAATTGACATCATCTATCTGCATCACAGGGGCTGTGCCGCATGAACCCAAACACTCTGCGTGTACAATGTTTAGATCTTTCTTGTTTAAATGTGCCAATATCTCATCCGATCCGCAAAGTTTGCATGAGAGTGTTTTACAGACTTGGACTGTACGTTTATCTTGAGGTTCAAGATGAAACATGGTGTAAAATGTTGCCACCCTATAGACTTCCATAGGAGGGGTATCTGTATGTATGGCTATTTCTTCTATGGCGTCCATGCTTATATAACCTTCCTGGTATTCGACCATCCAGAGGCAGGGTAAGGTTAGGGCTTTGGGACTGGGATAACGTTTTTTAAGTGCTTCTATCTTTAAAAGGTTTTCATTGCTAAAGGTAAAACTCATCTGTCCATCTCCCCTGCGATAATATTGAGAGAACCTAAGGTCATAATGGCATCAGCTACCTGATAGTTTTCTATGATCTTCGGAAAAGCAGCTATATGGTAAAAACTTGGTGGTCTTACCTTCACTTTGTAGGGAGTACCGCTTCCGTCACTCACGATGTAAAACCCAAGCTCTCCATTGGCAGCTTCAAAAGCACCGTAGTGTTCACCTTCAGGTACTTTTACACCATCGATCACCAGTTTAAACTGGTTCATCATCCCTTCTATGCCGGTATATACACACGCTTTACTAGGCATAGTGATACGTTTGTCTGCCACATTGATAGGCCCGTCAGGGATGCGTTTCATCGCCTGTTTGATGATCTTCATGCTTTCATTCATCTCTTCAAAACGTACCATCATTCTATCATAGGTGTCACCCACAGAACCCACGACCATATTGAAGTCAAAGCTGTCATAATAGTAATAAGGGTCAGAAAATCTTAGATCATACGCCACACCCGAAGCACGCAAGTTTGGACCAGTAAATCCATAGTCTATTGCCTGTGCGGCAGAGACCGGTGAAACATTTTGAATACGGTCATTGAAGATACGGTTATGTGTGATCATTTTGAGCGATTCCGTGATACCAAAATCGATCTTGACCAGTACATCTTCCAGGTCAGTCTGCCATCCGTCATAGAGATCATGCGTCATTCCGCCAATGCGCATATAAGAGTTTGTCAGTCTTGCCCCTGTGAGTTTAGATAAAAAGTCATAGGCATTGTTACGCGGGTTGAAAAGATACCAGTAGTTTGTTTGTCCCCCCATGTCAAGCAATCCTGCAGCCAAACAGACAAGGTGATCGATCACACGTGAAAGTTCAGCCAAAATGATACGTATAAAGATCCCGCGATCAGGAAGTGTTATATCCAACATCTCTTCAACTGTTTTTGAAAAAGCGATATTGTTCATGAGTGCGGAACAGTAGTTGAGTCTGTCTGTATAAGGGATGATCTGATTGTAGTTATGATTTTCACAGCTCTTTTCAAATCCGCGATGCAGATAGCCTATCTCATTGGCAGCGGCTACGATCTTTTCACCATCTAGTGCAGCCAGTGTTCTAATGGTGCCGTGAGTGGCAGGGTGGGAAGGACCAAGGTTAACTATCATAAGATCATCTTTTATCATATCGAGATCTCTCTCTTTCAAAAGAGGTTTCATCTCATCCATAAGATCTTGCGCAGTGGTACAATACTGCCCCTTGGTAATTTCATAATCTTTTCTTAGAGGATGCCCTTCAAACTCATTGTGATTGAGGAGTCTTTTTAACATTTTATGGTTTTTAAAATGTATGCCGTATTGGTCAAATATCTCTCTCTCCGCCCAGTCAGCAGAAGAGAAAATAGCAGCGATGCTTTCCACACCAATAGTTACATCTTCAACAGGTACTTTATACATAATGAGTTCTTTGAAGTTTTCATGTCTCAGTATATACACCAGTTCAAACCTCGTCAATGGAGGATGTGATTTGTGGAGGTTATCTACCGCTGTAATATCAAGAAGAAGAGTAAATCCAAGTTCTTCTTTGGCTTTTTTGATGGTTTCAAGCAACGCCGTGCTTTTAATAAGGATCAGGGTATCAGACATTATCTAGCTTACCTTTAAAGTCTTTGTTTCTTACTTCAAATTTGGGTTCTCTTTTCAGCTGTCTCTGTATATCCATCACGGCATCGAGCATAGCTTCGGGACGGGGAGGGCAACCGGCAACATACACATCTACAGGAATGATCTCATCTATACCCTGTAAGGTGGTGTAGTTGTCATAGAAACCACCTGTTGATGCACAAGCACCAACGGCCACGACCCATTTTGGTTCAGGCATTTGATCATAAATTTGTTTGAGTATGGGTGCCTGTTTGTAACTCACCGTACCCGCTACAATGAGAAGGTCAGCATGACGGGGAGAAAAGCGCAGTACTTCTGCACCAAATCTTGAAATGTCATAACGACTTGCAGCAGTAGCCATAAACTCAATAGCACAACAGGCTGTACCAAAAACAAAAGGCCATAAAGAAGCTTCACGTCCCCAGGTTACCACTGCATCGAGTTTTGTAGTGATGACGGCTTCATCTAACAAATGTGTATTGCTTACGTCCATTTTAAGACTCCTGATTTATATACATAAAGGAGGCCAGCCAAGAGCAGACCTATAAAAACAAACATTTCCATGAGTGCAAAAAGACCAAGTTCACGAAGATTCAAAGCCCAGGGAAACATAAAAAGGATCTCCACATCAAAAATGAGGAAAATAATACCTACAAGAAAAAATTTGACATTAAAACCGGAAAAGGCATCTTTATGTGTTAAACGGATCCCCCCTTCAAAAGGCTCATTCTTTCGGACATTGTCACTTGAAGTGCCTAGATACTTTGTCAAATGAAAAAGAAGAGGAAGCACGATAACCAAAACAGCTATCATAAAAGAAGCTAAAAGAAGAGAATCAGACATGTCATTCACCTTGCAAGTTTAATTGTATCACACTAAATTATATCACTATAATTCTTGGTTGTGCCCAAGAACAAGATAAGCAAAGAATATTTTACTTTATTTAAAATTTTTGTTTTACTGATAGACAAAGTCTGAATATTTAAGTAGAATAAAGTTAGGTAATAAAAGTCAATTTAAAGGAACCATGATGCTAGACAGTATTAAGAATATAGATGAAGAAGGAAACTATGTAGATGGTGCCAATATTACAGGCCTTAAAAGAGTCGCTGACGCCATGATGGCTGAGATAGTACAATAGTTACATAGTATTTTTATAAAAGATGATTAAAAACATTTTGGATGCGGCATAATAAGTTTGAGTGTTAAATACGCTTCTGAGCGATTATTTTCATGACTTTGTCTATCATTTTCTTATGTGTAGCAATGTCTCCGTGTTCCGTTTCTATATTGATGTAATTTTCATGGTTTTGATGCAGGACAATGCAGTTTGACATAGAGTTGTCATTGCTTTTTTTCGTGACTTTCTCAAATTTGACATGAAGCCCCTGGTCAGTAAAAAGTTTTACTTTGTCCTGCTTGACTTTTTTTCCTGCTAGATAAATGAGTGTATCTTCATCTTCCAAACCTTTTTGTTTTCCGCTCTTTATGGTACCGGCAGGAAAAGTAAGTAT
>DQVY01000248.1 GCA_015661535.1 Sulfurovum sp.
CACTATAAAGTGAACTTTCAACGAAAACATATGTCTGCAACTTTACACCGTTTACGGGTACTTTTGAGGCGTACAGCCAGTATTTTGGAAACGTTTCCGGAACTTTTTACGCCAGGTGTACAGCGTTTTGGAAAAGATTTACTCATCCGTTATTATGATGAAACAAAATTGTTGCGTTACCTCTACTTTTTAGAAGAACTTTGTGGAAGTAAAGATAACGCTTCATTGGCTTTACGCAGTGAATTAAAAACCCTCACCTTTGAAGAAGAAAAGGCAGTGACACAGATGTTGTTTGATAAACCTTTTTCTCAACTCATTCAAATACTCACAAGAGAACTGTATGATCAGGAAAATTACCCGTATTTGGATTTGACCAAAGAAGTGAAGAAAGTGGTAAAAACGAAATTGGAGACATTTGAGACTTTACTTGTGCAAACCAAAGAGGGGCTTGATGATGCGATGCGTAATAAACTCTATTATGCTATGGATATACTTCAAATACTGATCGAGGATTTTTACCATATTATTGGAGAAAAAGAGACGCGAATGCTTGTGGAAGAACTGAATATTCTCTTTAAACCTTTACGTGAATACCGTAACTGTAAAGACAGAGTTTTAATTTTAGAAGAAATCAAAACTCAAGCCGAAAACAAAACACTCAACACAGACCCGCTTTTATGTGAACATAAAGAGGAGATCGCAGAGAAGATAGACCATGCCTTGAAGTTGCTTCGGTCTTCAACGTTTTATGTTTAGAACATTTCCATTTTGAATAGTATAAGACTCTGACATATTCACAGAGTGGTATATAGTGGTACCATACTTCTTACTATAGTATTGCAATAGCAACTTTTGCAGTGTTGGTTCTATGGAGGGTGTGAACCATCCATTGTTGCTTAGGACTATCATCTGCTTTGGACGCTTGTTGTCTTTGTCTTTTTCATAGAGTTTTTCAGAAGTGGCTTCAAAGCAGATTGCGTTTCTGTAGGTGATGCCGTCTATTTCATAATCTATGACATTTGCACTTGCTTTATAGTCCACGGCACCATCATAAAATACCTTATTGACCCAGTCGCTTAGAAAGTCGGGTAGGGGGTTGGATTCTCCAAAAGGGACGAGCAGCACTTTGTTTGCTACAGTAATTTTACCTTTATTGAAAATATAGGTAGAATTTCTTGGTGTTTTGCCGTCCCAGTAGAGTCCTCCTGTGACAATAGATATTTTTTTGGCTTTTCCCTGCAGTTTGTCTATCAGTTCCTGTGAGCGGTTGAGAAAGATGGGGAAGACAGATTCGGGAAAGATGATGAGTGATTTTTGTTCTTTGATAGCTTGGTCTATATGTTTGAAAATATCTTGAAATTGTTTGTGGTGTAGGGTTTTGTTCCATTTGTCTTGCACTGTAGTATGTGTAGTGACAAGCTGTATTTTTGGTTGCCTGTCAGTGGTCGATAACATCGACATTACGGTTTTTTGTTTGTGTATCGTAGGGTCGATTGCATCGACCATTTGTGTGGGGTGGTAGGCAAAGATAACAAGAAAAAGGTAAAAGCGTTGTTCTTTCCAAATACTGAGTACTATGGCCAACAAAATGATGGTAAATTGCCACTTTTCAATACCCAAATAACTCTCGACAAAGATCAGTTCCGGTTTGAGCCAGTCGAAACCAAAAGGGTGAATGTAGCTTAATCCTAAAAGTCCAAAGGCTTTTAGGATTAAAGTAAAGAGTGAAGAGTGAAGAGTGAAGAATTTAGGTAGTTTTTTTGATACATAAGCGATAGACCAAAAAATAACCCCGTAACTCAACATGATTACAAATATTTCAATAGGCACTGCCCAAACCATTTCATAATGTATGAGGCTAAGGCTTATCCACCAAAACCAGAAAAGACCGGTAAATGCTCCTGTGAAAAACCATGTTTTTGTATTGGATCGCAAGAGGAGATAGAGTGACAAAAGTGCTGTAAAAGTTGTAATGAGAGGATGTGACAAACCCCAATAGTTGAGGTAAATAAAGGCAGAGCCCAAAAGTGCGACCAAAAAGCCTCTTGTTATCTCTAAAGTGTTAAAATACTGTCTAATTTTATACATAAAGGCTTTTCCATGGAACAACTCGGTTCATTTTTACCCCTCATTCTCTTATTCGCAATTTTTTATTTTTTGATCATAAGGCCACAGCAACAGCACCAAAAAGCACATAAAGCAATGCTTGAGAGTCTTGCTAAAGGTGACCACATTGTTACTACGGGTGGACTTATGGCGGTTATTGTTAAACCAGAAGAAGAGTTTATCAAAATCAAATTAAACGATGACACGATTGTGAAACTAGACAAAGCATATGTTGCAAAAAAGGTAGAGTTTGGTGAAAACGCTTAATTTCAGGGTTATTCTTTTTGCTTTTGCACTCATATTCGGGATAGTCTTTTCAATCCCCTCTTTGACGCAAAGTGAAAGTGGTAAAAAGATCACTTTGGGGCTTGACCTTCAAGGTGGATTGCATATGCTTCTTGGTATCAAGAGTGAAATAGCCATAGAATCTCGTATTAAGTCTATGGCCGCTTCTGTAAAGTACATTTTTGATGATGAAGAGATCATCTTTGATGAACTGCGTATGGTAGACGGTGAGAAAATTACCTTTGAACTTTTAGATGCAGATGATGTAAAGAAAGCCAATGATCTTCTTAAAAAAGAGCTTGAAGGTACGGTTATTTCTAAAGATGGTTTAAAATTCTCATTGATGATGACAGAAGAAGAGATAGCACGTACGAAACAAAATGCCATTAAACAAGCAGTAGATACCATTCGAAACAGACTGAATGAGTTTGGACTTGCTGAACCAACGGTAGCCAAACAGGGTGAAGACAAGATCCTTGTAGAAGTACCTGGTATTAAAACCCAGGAAGATGAGCAGCGTATTCGAGAGCTTATTGCACGTGCTGCACATTTACAGCTTATGGCTGTAGATGAAGAGCGTATTGCAAGAGTCAATACGATGAGTGCAGAAGAAGCAAGAAGTTATGGTGACGTGATATTGCAAGATGTGAAAACACCTGAAAAGTATCTTCTTCGTGCCATTCCTGTACTTGATGGCTCTATGCTTACCGATGCCAAAGTTGGGTTTGATGAAGGTAACCAACCGGTTATTAACTTTACTTTAAACGGACAAGGTGCCAAAATATTTGGTGACTTTACAGGTAAATATGTAGGTAAACGTATGGCAGTGGTTTTAGACAATAAAGTCTATTCGGCGCCAAACATTAATGAACGTATTGGTGGAGGACGTGTACAGATATCTGGACATTTTGAACTTTCAGAAGCCCATGACTTGGCCATTGCCTTACGTTCTGGAGCCTTATTGGCACCGGTGTATGTGATGGAAAAACGTTCTGTCGGACCGAGTTTGGGTGCAGACAGTATTAAGTCCAGTTCACTTGCGCTTGCGCTTGGGTTTATCTTGGTGATCATCTTTATGTTTATCTACTATGGTATGGCAGGTGTGATTGCCAATGTTGCGTTAATTGGGAACTTATTTCTTATTTTGGCGATCATGTCACTCTTTGGTGCAACATTAACTTTGCCTGGTATGGCAGGTATTGTCTTGACTGTCGGTATGGCTGTGGATGCGAACGTGATCATTAACGAGCGTATTCGTGAATTGCTGCATATGGGGAAATCTATAGGGAAGTCTATTGAAGACGGCTATGACAATGCCTTTACTGCCATTTGGGATGCAAACGTTACTACGCTGATCGCTGCTACGGTGCTGTATGCTTATGGAACAGGTGCCATTAAAGGCTTTGCCCTTACCATGAGTATTGGTATTTTGGCTTCTATGCTGACGGCTATTGTAGGTACACATGGTATCTATCAGTGGATCCTTCCTAAGATAGACAAAAAGAAACTGGGCTTCTGGTTTGGTATAAAACAAGAAGGGGCTAAATAATGGAAGTCTTTAAATATAAAAAACCTCTTTCCCTGATGAGCAAAAGTAAACGTTTTGGTTTACTCTCTGTAGCAGTGCTGATCCTTTCTATTGGGTTGATCCTAAGCAAAGGATTTAACTACGGTATTGACTTTGCCGGTGGTACCCTCATTCAAGTACAGTATGAAGGAAAAGCACCTATTGACAAAGTGCGTAATGCCATTGATACAGACAAGGCCTATGAAGGGGCTACGGTTACCTTTTTTGGTGGTGAAGATGAAGTGGTCATCAAGACAAAAATGTCTTCTAAAAACTTAGGTGAAGATATTGGGGATAAAGTAAGAGTATTGCTAAAAGATACAGGTAAATTTGAAGTACGTCGTGTCGATATGGTAGGGGCCAAAGTAGGGTCAGAACTACGTGAGCAGGGACTTATGGCAATGTTACTGGCTATTATCGGTATTTTAATTTATGTATCTTTTAGATTTGAGTGGCGTTTTGCCGTGGCTTCAGTTATGGCACTTTTACATGATGTGACTATTGCAATGGGGATGATCGTACTGTTTAATATCGAAGTGAATCTCGATATTTTAGCAGCACTATTGACGATATTGGGGTATTCACTGAACGATACGATCATTGTCTTTGACCGTATCCGTGAAGGAATTAGAACCATTAAAGATCCTGATCTTGCGGGGATCATTGATGAATCTGTGTCCCGTACACTTTCACGTACAACCTTGACATCGTTAACCACCTTCTTTGTGGTCTTTACCTTATGGATGTTTGGCGGAGAGATCATTCACGGTTTTGGCTTTACCCTTTTGGTAGGTATTATTGTGGGTACGTACTCATCTATTTTTGTGGCATCACCTATTTTGATGTGGCTTGGTTTCTCAGTAGGCGGCTTTAGAGAAAAAGAAGCAGAAAAACTTAAGAGAGAAAAAGAGAAAGAAAAAATGCGTGCGATGTATGAAAAAGGCACGATATAAAATACTTGATGGTAGAATCAAGTATTTTTTCTTTATAATAGTAAGCGAATAACCTAAAGGAGTTTTATGAATTGGGGAAAAGTTTTTTATATATTTTTTACGTTGATGTCTTTAACGACATCTGCAGCATTTTTATATGAGCACAGTGTCGTAGCACTGTTTATAGCAGGGTCGGTAAATGTAATCTCTACATTAATGAAGATAGGGGTAAGAAATGTACTTTCAGCAGAACTTTTAGCAGGTTCTCTTGTGGCTGATTTGCACCTCATACCTGCATTTTTTGCCTTACAGTTTTATGCAAATACGCCATTGGCAGTAGGTCTTGTCATCGGTGCGGTTGTTGCCAATGTCTATACCATCATTGTCTCAATGATAGAAAGCGGAAAAGAGAAGGCAGACTTTTAAGTCTAATTTGGTATTTTACTATAAATTGAACCTAGGTGTTCAAGAACAATTCCAAAGGAATGAGCTATGGTAAGCATGCCTACGCTTCACGGCAGTGACTGTGAAGCAAAACGAAAAGAGATCAAAGCATATTTTCAGTATTGTTATAAACGCTACGAGTCACTTTTTACATTGGTTTCAAATGACAAAGCCTACTTCCAAAAAGCAGACCCTCTGCGGCACCCCATTATTTTCTACTATGGGCACACTGCCACTTTTTTCATAAACAAATTAAAACTTGCCAAGATCATAGATACACGTATAGACCCTCATCTTGAGTCTATTTTTGCTGTAGGTGTAGATGAAATGTCTTGGGATGACTTGAATGAGAAACATTATGAGTGGCCGACATTGGCGCAGACACAAGAGTATCGTAATGATGTTTACAGACTAGTTTCTGAACTGATCGACAGACTTCCTCTCACTTTGCCTATCCAGGAGACATCTCCATGGTGGGTGATCTTGATGGGTATTGAACACGAAAATATTCACCTGGAAACCTCTTCTGTACTTATTCGTCAATTGCCTTTTGCATGGGTGAAAGAAAATGAACAATGGGAAGTATGCACCCTTGTAGGGAATGCACCACAGAATGAGTTGGTGGAGGTCTCAAAAGCTCTGGTAACGCTTGGAAAAAATCATGAGGCACAACTTTTTGGTTGGGACAATGAATATGGCAAACATCAAGCAGAGATACCTGCATTTAAAGCAGCGAAGTATCTTACTTCCAATGCAGAATATCTTGAATTTATACAGGATGGCGGATACCAAAATAATGATCTCTGGTGTCAAGAAGGGCAGGAATGGAAAGCCTACACAAAGGCTGAATACCCTCTGTTCTGGATACGCTTCGAGGATGGGTATGGGTTAAGAACACTCAGCAGGGAAATACCTTTGCCGCTTAATTGGCCTGTAGAGGTAAACCACTTGGAAGCTGCTGCTTTTTGTCAATGGAAGAGTCAAAAAGAAAATAGAAATATTATCTTGCCTACAGAAGACGAATACAGTAGATTAAGAGATGTAAGCGGCATCGCATCTTATGCGGAGCGTATGCAGAAAAATGAAAGTCTTGCTAATATTAATTTAGAATTTTTTGCATCTTCCGGACCGGTAGACCATTGGAAACATGGGGATTTTTACGATGTGATAGGAAACGTATGGCAGTGGTCGCGTACACCTATGTATCCTTTTGAAGGATTTAAAGTGCATCCTGTGTATGATGATTTTACAGTGCCCACCTTTGATGGGAAACATAATCTTATTAATGGCGGCTCATGGATATCCTGTGGGAATTTAGCCACACAAAAAAGCCGTTACGGTTTTAGAAGACATTTTTACCAGCATGCAGGGTTTAGATATATAGAAAGCAATTATGAGGAGAAAGTAGTGACAGATTATTATACAGCAGACAGTATCATTTCGCAGTATTGCCATTTTGGCTGGGGTGACAATAGGTTTGGGGTTGAAAATTACCCAGCCAAATGTGCAAGTATCGCTTTGGAAATGATGGAAGGGAAGCCTAAAAAAAGAGCGTTTGACATTGGTTGTGCCATAGGACGAAGTACCTTTGAACTTGCCCGTGGTTTTGACGAAGTAATAGGGGTAGACTTTTCTGCCCGTTTCATACAGGAAGCGGAAGTTTTGAAACAGAACGGGGTATTGCGCTACGCTGTGCCGACAGAGGGTGAATTAAGCAGCTTTCATGAAGTCAATCTTGCCAACTACAATTTAGAAAATGAACGCAACAAAGTCTCCTTTTGGCAAGCGGATGCCTGTAATTTAAAACCGATATATAAAGACTTCGATCTTATTTTTGCAGGCAATCTCATAGACAGACTGTACGACCCCAAGAAGTTTCTGGATTCACTTGCAGGCAGGCTGAATGAGGGAGGCATGCTTATCCTTACTTCACCTTACACATGGCAGGAAGAGTCTACCCCTAAAGACAAATGGATAGGCGGGTATAAACGTGATGGTGAAAATGTCACAACCCTGCAGGGACTTGAAGAGATATTGGGGCAAGACTTTACCTTGATGGATACCAAAGATGTTCCTTTTGTCATTCAGGAAACGGCACGTAAACACCAGCATACAGTAGCACAAATAAGTATTTGGGAAAAGAAATAAGATGACACAAACAACTATGTTTGAAGCTGTAAACCGTCAAGGCACCTACACCACTAAATATGAGGATGCTGTTAAAAAGTTTGGTACAAATGACCTGCTTCCTTTATGGGTAGCAGATATGGATCTGGCTTCTCCTTCTTGTGTGCAGGAGGCTTTACAGCAAAGAGCCAAACATCCAATCTATGGTTACACTGTGTATCCGGAACGTTATTTTGATGCCATACACGCCTGGATGCAAAAACGTTTTGACTGGGAGATAGACAAAAAGTGGATCGTTCCCTGTTATGGTGTGGTACCTTCTATGACCTTTGCTATAAAAGCCTATTCTAATGAAGGCGATGGCATCGTGATACAGAGCCCTATATACCCGCCATTTGCCTCTTCTGTCAAAAGGAAAAAAAGAGTACTTCATGACAATGTACTTGTAGAAAAGAATGGCCGCTATGAGATAGATTTTGAAGACCTCGAAGCAAAACTAAAAGTTTCTAAAATGTTCTTACTTTGCTCGCCGCACAACCCTACAGGAAGAGTATGGGATGAAGATGAGTTGGAGAAGATCATTGACCTCTGTTTGAAGTATGATGTGGTGATCGTTTCAGATGAGATACATGCAGATATTGTGTATGAAAAAAAGCACCACAGCATAGCATGTTTTGAGAAGATAAAAACACAGAGTGTTGTTTTGACCGCACCTTCAAAAACGTTTAATGTAGCAGGTCTAAATACATCTTATGCCATAATACCTGATGACAAGCTGCGCAGACGTTTTTCTGTCATGCAGGATAAGTCTGGCATTACCAACGGCAATCCTTTTGGCATAGAAGCACTGATGGCTGCCTACGAAGAGGGCGATGTTTGGTTAGAGGCATTAAAGCAGCATTTGGCAGACAATATAGCCTATGTGACAGACTTTTTAAAAATGAATACCCTGCCTATTGATACGATGAAAGTTGAGGCAACCTTTCTTATGTGGCTGGATTGTCGAAAAATGGGATTGACACAAGAGCAGTTAACGCATTTTTTCATACATGACGCCAAATTGGGTTTAAATGACGGAAAAAGTTTTGGAGAAGCGGGAGAAGGCTTTATGCGTTTAAATGTGGGTACATCACGAGAAGTTCTAGAAGAGGCAATGCAAAGAGTATTAAATGCCTATAAGGGAAAAATTTGAAATATATTGTTGGACTCTATTTTATAGCATCTTTATGGCTTTATGCGCTGCCGCAAGCAATAGTTAACGAAATACGAAAGTCTGGTATTGCGCAAAAAGATGTCAGTATTTACATTAAAGAAGCAGGGAATGGCGGAAAAGTCATTGCCTCTTTGAATGCCAATAAAACACGTATCCCTGCCTCTGTTATCAAGGTATTGACAACCTACGCGGCTGTCTTGAAACTGGGTTTTGATTACCGTTGGCCTACAAAATTTTATACACGCGGCAGCATTAAAAAGGGTGTATTAAAAGGTGATCTGCTTGTGAAAGGCTTTGGTGATCCGACACTGGATGATAAAGATCTGGACAAGATCGTAACAAAGATAAAAGCCAAAGGCATACGTAAGATCACAGGGAACATAGTGATAGACAGAAGTTATTTTAAAGTAGGTACAAAAAATACTTCAGGTTTTGACAAGCATACCTACAGTGCGTATAATGCTATGCCCGATGCGATGATGTTCAATGAACGCATTAGTACAGTATGTGTCATACCCAACAAAAGATCTGTATATAAAAAAAGTGCTGACGGCAGCTACAAAGTTGTGGATCAACTCAACTATGTCAATAAAGCATGTAAAGGAAGGTACTCTTGGCCAGGGGTGAATATCACACACGAAAATTCTGTACCTACTGTCATTTTAAAAGGGAGTATCTCTCAACGTTGCGGCAAACGAAATATATGTAATGTCTTGACCAAACCCTATAAATCTTTTTATTATGCATTAAAAGAGAAGTTACGTGCCAAAGGTATACAGGTATC
>DQVY01000223.1 GCA_015661535.1 Sulfurovum sp.
CCATAGCACATAAGCTTTTTGAAAATGAAATGCCTATTAAACCTGTCTATGCATTGGGGCACTCTTTGGGTGAATTTTCCGCCTTGGTCTCTGTCGGAGCATTAGATGCCATTGATGCTGTTGAACTTGTAAATTTACGTGGTAAACTCATGGCTGAAGCTTGCGCGGGTCAAGATGTAGGTATGTTGGTATCATTGGGGCTTGATGATGAAAATGTAGAAGAGATCTGTAATGCACAGCGAGATGCAGGGTTAAAAGTATGGCCGGTAAACTACAATGCTGCAGGGCAGATCGTCATTGCCGGGCTTAAGCCGGATCTTGAGGTGTTGGCACCTATATTGAAAGAAGCCAAAGCAAAAAGAGCAATGCTTCTCAATATGTCAGTAGCGAGTCATTGTCCTTTACTGGAATCTGCAACAGGACCTTTGGAAGCTAAATTGAAGGAAGTACTTAGAGATGAGTTTATAGCTCCGGTAGTATCGAATGTGACAGCAAAGACCTATAACACAAAAGCAGAAGCACTTGACCTGTTGCCTAAACAGTTGGTCTCTCCAGTGTTGTATAAACAATCTATTGCAAACTTTGATGATGAAGTGGACTGTTATGTAGAGTTTGGGCATGGCGGGGTACTTAAAGGCTTAAACCGTAAAGCGACAAACAAGCCGCACTTTGTGGTCTCTGACATGGCATCTTTGGCAACGGCGCTTGAAGAGATAGCGAAGTTAGGATAAGTCATGGCATATGGAAAAATAGCCATTATGGGTGCTATGCCTGAAGAGATCGAACCTATTGTATCTAAGTTGGAAAACCTTCAAAAGATGTCTTATGCTGCCAATACCTACTATGAGGGTACCTATAAGGGTAGAGAAGTGGTGGTCGCTTATTCGAAGATCGGAAAAGTGTTTGCAACCTTGACTGCAACTATCTTAATAGAAAAGTTTTCTTGTGATACCTTACTCTTTTCAGGGGTGGCAGGTGCTATTTCTCCTGAGTTGAATATAGGTGACTTGATCATCGCAGATGGTCTCTGTCAGCATGACTTGGACATTACAGCGTTTGGACACCCTTTTGGTTATGTACCGGAGGGAGAAGTCTGTATTCCTACGGATGTTTCTTTGCGTAATGTTGCCAAAGCGGTTGCCAACGAGAAAGGGCTGAAACTTGTAGAAGGCATTATTGCCACAGGTGATCAGTTTGTAGCCAATACAGAACGTAAAGATTGGATAAGTGAAACCTTTAAAGCCCATGCCTTGGAGATGGAAGGTGCTTCTGTAGCCGTGGTATGTTCCTCTCTGGATATCCCTTTCTTTATACTGCGTGCCATCTCTGATGCTGCTGATATGGATGCCAGTTTTAATTTTGATGCATTTTTAGAATCTTCAGCCAAAGTATCTGCAGATTTCATTTTGAGTATGGTAGATGCAATTGACCGATAGAGAGAGACGTCTCGCGTCAAAAGGCATACCTATCAGTAAAAAACTACTGAAGATCATAGGTAAGACCAATGCAGAATTCAAACTTATAGGTGAGGGTGACAAGGTCTTGGTTGGACTAAGCGGGGGGAAAGATTCTCTTGCTTTGGTACATGCACTCAAACATGTGCAGCGTCATGCACCATTTAAGTTTGAATTTGAAGCCTGTACGATCAAGTATGGGATGGATGGCGAAAATTATGATTTTTTATCTAAACACTGTGAAGCCTATAACATCAAACATACTGTTTTTGAAACCAATATTTTTGATGTCTCCCAAGATGCCATTCGTGAAAATTCTTCTTTTTGTTCTTACTTCTCACGTATGCGTCGTGGGGCACTCTACTCTTTTGCAGAAGAACATGGTTTTAACAAAGTAGCCCTTGGGCACCATTTTGATGACACCGTAGAGAGTTTTTTTATGAACATGTTTTACAATGGTACCATGAGGGCTCTGGCGCCCATTTACAAAACAAACAGAGGCTTTCACCTCATACGACCGCTTATACAGGTACGAGAGAGGCAATTGAGAGATTTTGCTTTAGAGAACAAATTGCAGGTCATAGGTGATGAAGCCTGTCCTGCTATGTTAAAAGATGTAAAGATGCCACATGCCAGAGCCTCTACAAAAGAGTGGCTGGCAGGTTTGGAAGCGGAAAATAAAGATATTTTTAAAATGATCAGAGCTTCCTTCAAACATATACATGACGATACTTTTTTAGACCCAGCACGCTGGGACAGAGACGACATCAAAGAGGATGTATGAGAGTAGTTTTTTTCTCTCTTCTCTTCTCTTTTTTTCTGCTTGCAAGTGAATCCATTGTCCCTTCTTCTTTCACCGTAAGCCTGGTGAAACTCTGTGAGGTACTTGAATTCAGTGAAGCACCCCATAGAAAAGCAAAAAAGATCATTACCCATGTTTCTTCCGGAGACTGCGTACAAAATCTTGGCTGCATGAGAGAGGTGACCGAAAAAGAGCTCAATGAGATGAACGAAACCAAAAGAGCGCACATGGCATGGAAATACCCGGTATGGTGTAAAGTAGATGCAGATGGCAAAAGAGGCTGGGTACGTAAGCAGTTTTTATCTGATGAGGGGTGTAAAGAAAATTTGTAAATCTCCTGTAGGGTGCATTTTAATGCACCATTAAAACAATTGGCATATAATAAATGATTCGCCAAAAGGCTTAGATTGACAAGAAGGTGCAATGAATTGGCACACTACGGAAAGAATATTGGAAATACATGAACAGTTTTAATGCAACACAGTCTGGACGCATAGACAAGATATTGGCTACAGAATTGGATGTCAGTCGTAATCAGGTTGAAAAACTTATAAAAGATGGGCTTGTCTCTGTGAATACTAAGACCATTACCAAAACCTCTTTTAAAGTAGCAGAGGGTGATAAGATAGCTTATACATTTAAAGAAGCTCAAAAGCGTGAG
>DQVY01000167.1 GCA_015661535.1 Sulfurovum sp.
CACAGTGATCTTAGATCTACTACCTGGTTTCGTGAAGCCTTTTGGCAAAGTTCCACTAATGGCATAATCCACAAGGATACCTGCATCTTGCATGCTGATAGTACTGTTGGCTGCTTTTACATTAAACCCTAATTCTTTGGCTTTGTCCAGCAATTCACCGTTTGATAATCCCGCTTCATCTGCTATCTCTTGGATTTTAACTTTATCCATTCTTACTTAACTCCTTTAATATACTACGACGGATCGTATGTGTTGTCCTTTGTGGACAACGTTTTAATTAAGGCTGTGAACTTCGCTTCATCTTGTTTGAAACGTTTCACTAAACCTCTTATTTTTTTTTCATTAGTACTACAAATATCACAAAGATAAAAACTTCTTCCCAAACCATCAGATGCAATCACATCTTTCCCCTCTTGCTTTAACCTGATCAAAGTGTTTTTAGGATGTTTACTCCGGCAGGCGAGGCACATACGTATTGGCTGTGATTTTTTCATGCGTATTATACCCAAAAAGAGATTAAGCGTACAGCTTAACTTCTAGTTGTTACACCCAGGTTGTCTAAAGTGAGCGTAAAAACCCTAAATTGCGGGAAGCGTGACTGTAAAGCCTGTGCCATTTTATCGGCATCTTTGTCATAAGCCAAGTTAAAAAAAGTAGAACCTGAACCCGAAAGTGTAGACATGAGTGCACCGTTTTTAAGGGCTACTTTCTGTACTTCAAAAAGTTCAGGGATCATTTTCATACGTCTTGCCTGGTGCAGTTTGTCTTTGGATGCAATGCGCAACAGATCCCAGGACTCTGTCATGAACAGAGCCGTCATGTACGACGAGCGTGAAAGTGAGTACACTGTCTCTTCTTTTCTATACATTTTTGGTAAAACGGTACGTGATTTTGCTGTAGATATGGTACGGTTTGGCACCACCACGACTGCTCTTAGATAATCAGGCATCCGCCTTTTTTTACTATAAACCCTGTCACCTTCAATACAAGCCACGTTAAAACCGCCCATGACTGCCGGTGTGATATTGTCAGGGTGGTGTTCATAACGCAAAGCCTGGTTTAGAATTTCTCTTTTATTATATTTTACATTGGCTGCGGTATAGGCACCTGCCAATGCCGCAACGATCACAGCAGACGAAGAACCCAAGCCTCGTGAAATAGGGATACGGTTATGAAATTCAAACCTGAAAGACTCTTCTCTACCTGCAAGCCTTTTAAAGTTTTCATTAAACACACTGAGGAAAAGAGAGTTTTTCTTGATCTTAGGATTGTCTGCACCTTCTCCATGTGTTGAGATACTCAAAAACTTTGAAGGTTTGATAATAATTTCATTTCTTAAGTCTACAGCAAGTCCCAGGGTATCAAAACCTGGTCCTAAGTTTGCTGATGTGGCGGGTACGCTTATAAACATCTATTCATTCTTTCACTAAACAGCCGGCAGCATATACTCAGGTGTTGATTCTTCATCTAATACCAGATCATGAATACTCTGAGGCAAGGCAAAGGTTACTTCTACGGGCTGTTCATATTTTTTTGTCATTATAGTCTCTTTTTCCTTGATAAAATAAAGATTTCCTATGGCTTTGATCGGTCCTCCGCCATTTAAGGCAAAACCACTACAACCTGCACAGGGAATACCCCGTACTGTTTCAATGGTTTTCAACATAATGTAGGTAAGTTTTATGGCCATATATGAACCTGGACCTCGTGTATAAATAATGCTTGAAATATCATATTTTTTCATATATTCAGTGATGAGAGGTAAAAGTATTTCAGACGTTTTTAATACACTGGCCCTGCTGTCTATCAATGTACCATCTTCATACAAGCCCACAAGAAGCGGCGAAGAAATGGAGATGATAAGGAGTTCGTATTTAGGCGAAAGCTTTTGCAAATGCTCTACTTTGCAAGGATTCAACAGCAACAAGATCATAATTTTTTGCATCTGCCAACAGTTTTGTGGTCAATTGGTAATTCAAACTATGGCTGCCTGCAAACGATTCATATTTTGCCAATATATTATGCCCAGAGACCATCATGTCACCCATGGCATCAAGTACTTTATGTCTTGCAAACTCATTGTCAAAACGTAAACCTTCAGGGTTCAGTACTTTATGGTCATCCAATCCTATGGCATTTTGCAAGGTGGCACCAAGCGCCAGATTTTGACTCTGCAGATACTGAATATCTTTGGCAAAGCCAAAAGTTCTTGCTCTGGCGATCTCTTCTATAAAATTTTCGGTAGAAAATACAAAGTGCGACTCCTGCTCCCCTATGACGGGATGGTCAAACTTGATACGAAAGTCGAACTCTGCACTGTGATGGGGGATCAAACGTACAAATTTATCGCCGTCTCTTACCTCAACAGGTTCTTTCAGGCAAATGACTTTTTTAGGTGCATCCTGTTCTTCTATGCCTGCTTCATCAAGCAGAAGACAAAAAGAGATGGCTGAACCATCCATAATAGGCATTTCATTGCCGTCTAAAATGACACGCATATTGTCTATGCCGTAGGCGTACACGGCAGAAAGGAAATGTTCAATGGTAGAGATAGAGCCTTTTTCATTTCCTATGACCGTAGCCATACGTGTATTGATCACAGCTTTTGGAGAAAGCGGCATGCTCATAGCAAGGTCTTCGCGGTAGAAAACAATACCTGCATCCACATCCAATGGCTCAAGTCGTAACTTGATCGGTACACCTTTATGCAAACCAATACCGACGACTTCAACAGGCTTTTTCAGTGTACGTTGCTGCATTGCTTTCTCCTTTCATTTTATTGATAACATTATACTATAATTTTTATTGTATTGTAAAGTATCACTTTTTTTGATACTTTTTATTCTTTGCCTTCAATGATCTTATCAG
>DQVY01000213.1 GCA_015661535.1 Sulfurovum sp.
AACGTTTCCAAAATACTGGCTGTACGCCTCAAAAGTACCCGTAAACGGTGTAAAGTTGCAGACATATGTTTTCGTTGAAAGTTCACTTTATAGTGATGGATAAGGCGAAGATTCCTATAGAGTACCAAAACAATACCATCTCTTAGATACAGTCTTCTCGGCACTTGCCAAAAAAAGAGATTGGCAGACTCAAAAGCATCGATCTTGTCAAAAAACTTATGGATGTCATACTCCATCGGTTTGACATAAAGAGCAAGGGATCTATCTTTATATTTGATATCTTCATCAATCTCTTTTAAGATAAAGACTTGCAGTGCATCCATCACTTCAGCATCTCTTCTTGCACGTTCATCTTTAAACGTTACTGTTAAAAGAGAGAGTCCTTTAAGACCTTTTAAATATTTGGATATCTCAAAAGTTACCTCATCCTGCACAACTGTATAGGTTTTTTTGACGATCTTTCTACCCATACGCTGTTTTCGTGCTAAACGATACATCTCTTCTTCTACAGAAGAAAGTACCTCTTTGCCTTCTGCATCGATCTTCACTTTTGCATAAGTATCTGGAAAATACTTCAGATAATAACACTCTCTGTCATCCTCAGACTTTACATAAAATTGCTCACTCTTTTGCAGCGTGTATTTTTGCTGTTTAAGCCATCTCATCATGTCTGCTGATATTAAAAACTTACGTTGAATCTTATTCATAGTGCTGATTATAGCAAAGAATACTTCGTTTACAAAAAAACATTGACATAGAAAACCATTTAAGCTAAAATTGCCAATATATGAACATGAAAAACCTCTACATCGCCCCTATAAAAGGCTACCAGTACATCTCAAAAATGCTTCCTGCCTCCTGTCGCTATTATCCCTCTTGTTCTGAGTATGCTTCTTGGCAGTTTGAATTTGCTGCGCCTCACAAAGCACTTCTTTCTTCCAGTGCGCGTATTTTACGATGTAACCAGTTTTTCAAAGGAGGGATCGACTACCCTCTTGTGGATTACAGCCCAAAAAATCATGCTGCACTATGCAATTTTAATGCAGAGTATGGCAAAATAGATATAGTCTATTGGCTTGTGCCAAAAAATAAAAAAAAATATTATGTAGTAAAGGACTTTGATGCAATTAAACGCACCTCTTGACATGCACCTGCACCTCCGTGATGGAGAAATGTTAGAAAATATAGCAAAATGTTCCGCTGAAACATTTTCCGGGGCTATCATTATGCCTAACCTTGTTCCTCCTGTGAGTACCAAAGAAGAAGTGCTCGCATATAAAGCGCGTATCATGAAAGCTATAGGAGAGGAGACCTTTGAACCTTACATGACACTCTTTTTTAAACCCTCTTATGACAAAGATTTTTTAAGCTCCGTACGAGATGAGATCACCGCATTAAAACTGTACCCTGCCGGTATCACCACCAATTCAGAGGGAGGTGTTTCAGGCTTTGATGTAGAAGAACTCCGACCTACCTTAGAGGCTATGTCTGAGCTAAACATTCCTCTTTGTGTACACGGTGAGACCAATGGTTTTGTCATGGACAGAGAAGCAGAATTTGCTTCTATTTATAAACGTTTGGCAACGGCGTTTCCAAAGTTAAAAATTATTATGGAACATATTACGACCAAAAGTTCTGTAGATCTATTGGATAAATTTGAAAACCTTTATGCTACCATTACCATACACCACCTTCTCATCACCCTTGATGATGTTGCAGGAGGCATGCTCAAACCGCACCTTTTCTGTAAACCTATAGCCAAACGTCCGGCGGACAGAGATGCACTCCTGAAAGTTGCCCTTTCTGCCCATCCCAAAGTCATGTTTGGTTCTGACTCGGCACCCCATCCCAAACATGCCAAAGAATCCTGTGGATGTGCAGCAGGTGTATTTACAGCACCTATTGCCTTGCAACTTTTAACTGAGCTTTTTGAGAATCAAAATGCTCCTATAGAAAACTTACAAGCATTTGTTTCAGGTAACGCCCAAAAGATTTATGGCATAACCCCTCCAGTAAAAACCATCGTTTTAGAGAAGAGACCTTTTCACGTACCCTCAGACTATAATGGTGTAGTGCCTATGTATGCAGATGAAAAGATAGCCTATAGTATTAAAAAGTAATAACTTTAACACAATGCCAACTAATTAGATAGAAATGATAGATTTAAAGCCTTAACTCAAAAACAATTGGTTAGAATATTTCTATAAGAAATAAGGAAAACGAATGATTGCAAATAATATTGAAGAGCTAATTGGAAATACTCCTTTAGTAAAGATAAACCATCTTTCAGAGCAAACTGGTACAACTATCTTGGGAAAATGTGAATTTATGAACCCTACCTCTTCAGTTAAAGACAGGATTGCCTTTAATATGATCAATGAAGCACTCAAGTCTGGCGCTATCAACACAGATACAACTATTATTGAACCTACTTCTGGAAATACAGGCATTGGTTTGGCTGCCATTTGTGCAGCCAAAGGTTTAAAGCTCATTCTTACTATGCCGGAATCTATGAGTGTAGAACGCCGTAAGATACTCATGCACCTAGGGGCTGAACTAGTACTTACACCTGCTGCAGACGGTATGAGTGGTGCCATTGACAGAGCAGATGAATTAGAGAAAGAACTTCATAATGCAAAAGTACTTCAACAATTCAATAATCCTGACAATCCAGATATTCATCGAAAAACAACTGCTATTGAAATACTCAATGATACACAGGAGATAGACATCTTTGTGGCATCTGTAGGGACAGGAGGTACCTTGACCGGAACCGCTGAAGTACTGAAGTCAGAGATACCTAGACTTAAAGTGGTTGCAGTTGAGCCTACAACATCTGCAGTTCTTGAAGGTGGATGTGCAGGTCCGCATAAGATCCAAGGTATTGGCGCAGGGTTCGTTCCTGAGATTTTGAACACTGAGGTTTATGATGAAGTACTGGCAGTAAGCGATGAAGAATCTTTTGCGATGGCACGTCTTGTTGCAAAAGAAGAAGGGCTTCTCATTGGTATCTCTTCAGGAGCAAACTTACATGCAGCAAAACTACTTGCAGAGAGACCTGAGAACAAAGGCAAAACCATCGTTACCATACTATGTGACACTGCAGAACGTTACCTTTCTACAGAGTTATTTGACAGCTAATGTCTCCAGCAATACCCTCCCCTCTTCTTCTTGAAACTATCAAAATAGACAAGGGGAAAGTTGAAAATCTTTCTTATCATCAACAAAGATGTGATCGAAGCCGCCAGATACTCTTTAACGCTACCGATACTTTAGAATTATTACCCCACATTAAAGCACCCTCTACAGATCTTTACAGATGCCGCATTCTTTATGGAAAAACCCTACACTCAATAGAATACATTCCCTACACCCCAAAAGAGATACATGCACTAAAAATTGTTCCCTCAACTATAGACTATGCGTTGAAATATGCCGACAGAGATGATCTAAATACCTTATTGGAAGCACATCCTGATGTAGATGATGTCATTATAGAAAAAGAAGGATACTTAAGTGACACCAGCATAGCGAATATTGCTTTTTATAATGGTACACAATGGTTTACCCCCAAAAAACCTTTACTTCAAGGTACTATGAGAGCCAAACTTATAGAGGAAGGATTTCTTCATACAGAAGATATTTCTAAAGCTGACCTGCATAAATACACACACCTAGCTTTAATGAATGCTATGATAGGATTTAAA
>DQVY01000126.1 GCA_015661535.1 Sulfurovum sp.
CCATAATGCCGTAGGTTCGGTAGGGAAGCATCTCTAAAGTATGCAGACCTACTTCATCGGTGATCAAGGCAAAGAAGAGTGCCACACCTGCAAAGACAAAGGCAACCTGAAACCCAAGCATAAGCAATACAAGTGCCAGTGCAAACATCAGAAACACAGGGTCCACCCAAAATGCCATACGGTTAAACCATGCAATATAGACAAGGGTAGCCATCAAGGCCACTCCTAGGAGGGTTTTGATGAGTAACATTTTATTGTCCAGGCGATGATAGGCTTTGAGTATCTCACTCAATGCCTGTATAATGAGTAGCACAAAAGCAAAGACCAACATGCCTTTGATCAGCCAACGATGGCTTAGACCACCAGGATCAGAAGAGACTTCATGTTGCAAAAAACTCTGAATGGTCATATCGAAAGCATCATTCAAAAATACCAACGAGAAGGGTATGAGCAACAAAAGCATGGAGAGTATCTGTACTACGGCACGTGCATCTTTGCTGTAACGTTCAAAAAATATGTCCACACGTACATGTTTGTCATGTTTCAAGGCATAAGAGAGCCCCAACAGGAAAATGATGTCAAAAAGATGCCACTCTACTTCCTGTAAGGCTATGGAACCTTCTGAAAAAAGATAACGCATGCCGGCATCATAAGCAACCAAAAGAGAAAGAAGCATCACCAACAGTGCAGCACAGTAGCCTGCATATTTACTGATACGGTCCAAATAATAAGAGAGTTGTGTTGTCATCTGTTTTATACCAATGCAATAATAATTTTGTTATTATACTCTATGATATTTAATACCCTTGAAACACTGCCCCAGAGTTATGGCTCAAAACAAAAAGCCCCCTGCTCTCACAAGAAACGACGCAGCAACATGATGCTCAATCCTCTCAATCTTAAACACCTCAACCGGATGG
Organism: Sulfurovum sp.; assembly: GCA_015661535.1. Lineage (GTDB taxonomy): Bacteria > Campylobacterota > Campylobacteria > Campylobacterales > Sulfurovaceae > Sulfurovum. The sequence goes on from DQVY01000126.1 coordinate 921, forward strand.
ATACCCATGATGCTGATATGATAACGCTCAACCTTGAAGATGCCATAGCACCTAGCCGTAAAAAAGAGGCACTGCACAACATCGCCCTGTTTCTTTCCCATATGGAACATGCCAACAGCTTCATCATTGTAAGAACCAACCCACTGGATGAAGGTGGTGCAGAGGAGATAACATTTTTAAATGATTTTTCTTTTGATGCTGTACGTGTCGCTAAAGTAAGAACACAAACCCAAATTGCACAGGCACTTACCCTCCTTGCTAAAAACAAAGCGCTGCATATCTCACTGGAGACAAAAGAAGCTTTTGAAAATTTAAGTACACTGCGTATTGATCCACGTCTTACCACTGCAAATCTGGGTATATTAGACCTACTCACCTCTCTTGGCCTACCACAGTCTCTCGTTACGCTCAACAATCCTACCATAGACTACATTCTCTCCAAATTTCTTGTAGATGCCAAAACAGCAGGTATTCACCCCATAAGTTTTATGTTCCAAGAGTACGATGACACAGAAACATTCAAAAAGTGGTGCGAACATGAAAAGATGATGGGTTTTGAAAGTAAAGCATGTATGGGTCCCAAACAGGTTCACATAGCCAATGATATATTTACCATAAACTCCTATGAGATTGCAAGAGCCATGCACATTAAAGCAGCTTTTGAAGCCAATGCCGCCAAAGGTATAAATGGGTTTATGGATGACACCTATGGTTTTATAGATGAACCTATTTACCGTGATGCGCTTTTAGTCCTAAATAATATATAAACTATGTGGTGCCGTGAGGACACGGTCACCCTACAAGGAATACAATGAAAACTTTAAAATACTTTCTTCTCGCAATGCTTGTACCCTTGGTACTTTTATCTAACGATGACAGAGCACCCATAAAGTACAACTACATGGCTAAAAAAGAGGTACAGAAATTTGTGAATATGATGGTAAAGAAGTACCATTTTAAACGCACTTACATGGTTTCTGTCATGAAAAAAGCAAAACTCGACAGAGACACCCTCGCCCGTTATACAGGCAGGTACAAAGTAGGAACGACCAATGGGCCCTGGGAACGTTACAAAGCCCACGTACTCAATAAAGATAGTTTGAGCAAAGCTAAAAAGTTTAAGAAGAAGTATTACAGCACACTCAAAAAAGCTGAACGTACCTACAGTGTTGACATGGACTATATTGTGGGTTTTATGGGGGTAGAGAGTAAGTTTGGGGAGTATACGGGCGACTATAATGTTTTAGATGCACTCGCCACCCTCGCCTTTCATCCCAACCGTATGAAAAAGTTTTTTAAAGCAGAATTTAAACACCTCTTTCTTCTCTCCAGAGAAAAAGGCTACAACATTACAACACTTGAGGGCTCCTTTGCAGGGGCTATGGGCTGTGTACAGCAGGTACCTTCCATGGCACGTAAGCACAAGTCAGATTTTAACAAAGATGGCATATCTGACCCTTGGGATGTAGAAGACTGCATCGGTTCCATTGCAAATTTTATGCATAAGAACAAGTGGAGAAAAGGTGCATTGGTCGCCGTACCTGCAACATTCAAAGGCAAACGCTACAGGGGACTTAAAACAGGTCACAGACGGACCATAGCAATGTCTACTATCTTGAAACATGGCATTAAGCCTCAGGGGAAGTTTAACGAGTCCAAAGCCTACCTCCTAAAAAACCGTAACAGCACACACGACGATATTTGGCTGGGGGCAAAAAACTTTAGGGTGCTGACACGCTACAACAACTCTACCTCGTACGGCATGGCTATTCATCTTATTGCCCAATCGGTCAAATAAATGAACCCTCAGATCAACCTGGTTGATCTGAGGATTCAAATATATATTTTGCTTCAAATGTACTTTGAGGCAATGCCTCCTCAAAGTAAAAGCCCTGATAAATATCACAGCCTATTCTATTTAAATAGACCAGTTGTTCAAAGCTTTCAACGCCCTCTGCCACAATATTTAACTCAAAGTTCTTTGCTATAGAGATAATCGCAGAGATCAGTTTTTTGTTATTCTCACTTTCAGCAAAGCCAGCAATAAATGATTTGTCTATCTTCACTTCATCTATAGGCAGCACTTTTAAGTAGCTCAAAGAAGAGTAGCCTGTTCCAAAGTCATCTATAGAGAAGAAGATACCCATCTCTTTCAACCTCTCCATAATAGAAATAACTTTTGTAATGTCCTCCGCAAACACATGTTCCGTAATTTCAAAATAGACTTTTTGAGAAGCTTCTCTTAACGGGAAATAGGTACTTAGCAAATAACGGACATCTTCTATAAATGCCTCATGAAGAAGTTGCCTCATACTGACATTTATAGAAATCGATCTTATTTTTTTCCCTTTTTCATTCCAGCTGTTTAGTGAGATAAAGGTTTCTTTCAGCACATAATTACCCAATTCTAAAATGA
>DQVY01000141.1 GCA_015661535.1 Sulfurovum sp.
CGCTTCTACTGCATCAAAGTGATCGTGTTCTTCTCCTATAAGGTGAAAAGCCATCGCAGCGTTGTAGGTAAAGATGTCACCCAAACGGCTCTCATCGACACCTTCTGTATTGTATTTATAGAGTGCCGAAGTATGAAAAGAGAAATTTTCAAACTCATGTGTCAGTGCCACCCCGGCAAAGTAATCCCAAGAGCCAGAACCTGGTTGCAAGTCTGCTTCTAGCACCTCATCGCCATCGGCAACATCTATTTTACCTGTAGGTGCTTTAATGCCTGCAAGCAAAGCCACTTTTGTCTTCTCTGCATCATGCACCTTGTACTGTAAAATGGCAGACAAGTCACCCAAACCGTCAGAGTTTCCATGCTTGTGTACTTCTGGATGCGTATGTCCATGTCCATCATCATGCTCTCCTGCACGAATATTATTTTTAGTAGAGTAAGGGAGGTTCATATTTAATGTCAGTGTATCACTGATCCCGTAAGAGAGTGAAAGCGAATAACTGTTAAGGGCATCTATACTGTGTAAATGTTCAGCTCCACCTTCAATAGCATCCGTGATCTCAGTATCACTCAATGACTTGTTTTTAACACGTTCACTGTTAATTCCCAAATAAAACGCACCTTCTTCCATGGTATTGGCAGACATAGTGTACACTGCTCCTGAACCACTGGCACCTATGACATGGGAGCCATTACATGCCCATAGGGGTGTGCTCAAGAGTAAGGTACTGAGTCCCAATATTCTTGCATTAAGTTGTATTTTTTGAATATGCATTCTGTTTTCCTTGAGGGGTAAATTGTTGCCGGTATAGTAACTGCTTCAGACTTAAGTGCGACTTAGTCGCATTAAATAATTTTACTTTTAGCTATACTTCCATTATGAACATAGCCGACATTAAAAACAGTAAGAACATTCGCTTTACCGATGCACGCATAGAGTTGCTAGAGATACTCATACATGAGAGCAGACCCATTTGTTTTGAAGACATTAAACAACGTATCAAAATGAACAAAGCCACCTTCTATAGGAACATCGCCAAATTTGTAGAAGAAGACATTGTCAGTACTTTTGAGTCAAATGACAAAAAGAGTTACTTCGAGATAAAAGTAGACACCCACCCCCACTTCATCTGCAACCACTGCCATGCTATTAGTTGTGTCTCGCCCCTAAACAACATCACCTTGGAAGGATACACCATTGACAGTGTCATCTTAAAAGGTACCTGTAAACTTTGCCAATAGTCAGCAGGTCGCATAACACTTATTTAGCATATACTAACCTAATGATAAATAGCTCGAAAATATTTTCCGGAGATATGTTTAATTTATTTTAAGTTATTTTTATTATAATTCTAACAAATATAACTCAACTAAGGATATTTTTTGAAATTACTCTTATTTATGTCCCTTATGCTGCTCTCATTAAATGCAAATGACAAAGTCCACAGCTATGCGCCAAGTGAAGCGTGTAAAGCCTGCCACCCCGTCATTTATAATGAATTTTCAGGCTCTATGCATGCCAAGGCAACACCACAAAAAGACCCAATTCATGCTGCGGTATGGGCAAAACATCCTCAAAACCTGAAACAGCAGCGTTATGGTTGCGGGAAATGCCATACTCCTGCCGCCAATAACCTAGATAAAATGAAAACCAAAGGGGAAAAGGCACTACCTTTGGCAGAAAATGCAACACATCAAGAAGCCATTAGTTGTGCCTACTGCCACCGTATTCAAAGCATAGAACATCATAAAAAACACAATACTAACATCATGAGCAAGAAAGAAAAACACTATTTTGGTACGCTGAAAAACAGTATAGAATCTTCCTATCACGGCATAGAAAACAGTAACAATGAACACATGATGAACGGGAATGTCTGTATAGGCTGCCATTCACATAAAATGAACAAACATAAACTCAATGTCTGTTCTACAAATGTTGATAATGAACTCGACCGTGCAAACTGTGTCTCCTGTCATATGCCAAAAGTGGAAGGAACTGTTTCAAATATGAATAAAACCAAAACCCATGCTTTCCACGGCTTTGCAGGCAGCCATTTCCATTCAGATATGCTGACACAGCATGTCGACATTTCTCTGCTTCGCCAGATAGACAATTTTATTGTACATATTGACAACCGTACTTCTCATGCACTGCTTCTCCACCCTCTTCGAAAAGCTGTATTGCGTGTTTCAATTGAGAGAGAGGGAAAAACAACAAAGTTGCAAGAGAGAAGTTTTGTAAGGGTCATTGGACACAAGGGAAAACCGGCTATGCCA
>DQVY01000234.1 GCA_015661535.1 Sulfurovum sp.
TACTTTTCCGGTGAAAGTTTGGCTTCAATGCTATCTCCAAATATCTTGATGATCTCATGATAGAGAGGTAGCAGTTGCTCTTCATAGCCAAAATAGACAATTTTTAAGTTTTGTTCCATAGTGCGATTATCAGGGTTAAACTGCATACGTGGGTCGTCTTTGTAGCCTTTTAGAACATCTTTTTGGTAGTCATTTAGTTTTCGTGGGTAGAGAAAGGCTTCGTTAATATTTGAATCTTTAATGCCTATGATAAAAGGGTCAATATCAAACTGTAAACCAACATCTACAATGGCATCTCCAAGTGCTTTGTCAAATACTTTTAAATCTATGAGTTTACGTTCAGGTGTAACAATAATAGCACCATCAAGCAGAATCATCGGTGCATTTAGTTGTAGTGATCTAAGTAGTTCTTGTGACTTGGTAAAACTTCTGGCTGTTGCAACACCCATGAGGGATTTTTTTGATCGCTTGTTCCATATGTCAGTACTGTAAGTACTTATGCTAAGGTCAGAACGTAAAAAAGTATGATCAAGGTCTGTAATGTAAATTGGTTTTTTGTGTAGCACTGGCTAAATCCTGAAAGAAATTATTGTTGGAATTATAGCCAATACTTTGTCTACTTTATGTTAACTTCTTCCCCGTGATCAAAACTGCAAAAAATCTCACAGCCCAGGCAATGAACATAAGCATCCACGCTGTGGCTGAGATGTCAAAGAGTATCATAAAATTCCATCCCAGTGCAGCGACAAAAGAGGTCAATAGTCGAATGACAACTACTACTTGTGTCCAGATGAACAATGCTTTTACCCATTTGTCTGCTTCCATTTTATTGCCAGAGTGTCCCAGTGTGACACGTGTACCAAAACCTATGAGTATGGTGAAGACAAAACCAAGCATGAGGATGTGTATATCGAGGAAGAGAAAGTTTGTCCCTGTGGTTAACGTTATGAGGTTGGTTATGGCTGCCAAGGCAAAGGCAACGGGTACCCAGTACATAGCAACATGCAAGATGAGAAGCATAGGATTTGCTTTAGGTGAAGGTAGTTTCCAGCGTAAGAGTTCTTTGCCTATGACATAAACAAGCGCAAGATCTGCAACAAATGAACTATGTGCTATGACATTTTCAAGGACAACATGCAGTACCAAGAGTGAAAAAATAATCCGAAGTATATTTTCATTCTTTTCTATCATAGCGTGGGAGAAAAAAGGAATCATTCTCTGTGCTACGGTAACAGTGAGTAAAAAAAGATAGAGGTAAATAGCTATATCTGTGGCAATACCCATCAAAGAGACAGAGAAGAGTGCAGCAAGGAGAAACAGGAAATGCGCAACCACACCCCAGATCATGGCATGGAGTATCCAATAAATGTCTTGTTTGTCAGGCATTTTGGTATTGAGGTACATAGTTCTAAGAATGAGCACTGCCTGAAGGTGTCCCGCAAAGAGAAGTACCATTGCCAGACCCGAAAAAACCGGTGTAACAATGCTTCCAAGAAGATAGAGAATTGATCCCAGATAATAGAGTGTAAAAACACGCATATATACTTTTAAACGAATGGGCTCAGTAGAGGTGAATTTTGGAAAGGTTGTAAATAAAAATGCCATAAATGCAGGAGTAAATACGAGAAATACAATGCCGTAAGCATGAAAAGTTGAAGTTGAAATGGCAATATGAAGTAAACCCTTATAACTGAGTAAAAAGATCAACATACTGGCTATAGCATTAATGAATGCCAGTAGAAAAAATGGCTGATGGGGTTGAGAAAAAAAATAATGACTTTGTGGATCTTCGCTAAATTTCATATGCATGGTATGGTCCTTTTATTTGCTTTCATTATATCATAGCTAAGTTTTATATTTTTTATATTGATGTAACTCAATGATATAATATATTTTTTTGATTAATCTAATTTATAATATTAAACATCTTGTATATATAATTATGATATATATATTAGATATATAAGACTTTCGGGGGAGAGGTGTGATTTATTTATGAGATTTTTTACATTTGTAGTACTTTTTCTATATGCGCTTCATGCGGAAACTGTGGTAAATATAGACTCTTCTCACGTGAGTTTAGATGATTTTAAAATAGATTATTTTATTGATGATTCGGAAAAGATGTCTATTGAAGAGGTCATGAAACAAAAGTTTACAGAAGGGCCTAACAATCTATCGTTAGGTACTGAAGCAGATGTTACATGGGTTAAAATTAATCTGCTAAATCGTACAGAGAATTCCCAAAAACTTTTTATTCATAACACTATGGCCTTTCATTCTGAAGAAATACAGTTTTATGAAGTGGTAGATCATACTGTAGTAAATAAAATGATAATCAGTCCACGTTATGATATAAATACAGATGATATGGATGGAGCAGAAATACTTTATGCTGTAGACTTAGAAGCAGGACAAGGCAAAAGTATTTATATGAAGTCCTACTTCTTAGCCTATCAGATTATAGAACTTAGTATCCATGATGAGAGATCTTCTAGAGAAGATCTTGTACACAGGTATGTACCTATTGTGATCTTGTTTAGTATATTAATGACATTGGCATTGTATTATTTGATATTGTATATATCGGCAAGATATAAAGA